>CASCGD010000111.1 GCA_949132985.1 uncultured Lachnospiraceae bacterium | reverse complement strand
CATATAAGCTGCAGCCATCATGCTTGCATGAATGGAGGCAGCTTAGGTGCAAATTGCCTTGGCTCTGAACGGTTAAAATATTAAAATTCTGTTAAGTTTTAGATTTTTGTGGTTTTTCGACCCCAATTTATGGTATGATAAATTCTCAAGAGTATTTTTATTGGCAATTATAAGAGAAAAGGAGGCGTATCTTATGGAGCGTAATTTTGCCGAAATCACCCCCGAACTTGTAAAGCTCACTGATCGATGTGTCAAATCTCATTGCATCGATCCTGATCTATACACACAATATGACGTCAAACGCGGACTTCGCGATCTCAACGGAAAAGGCGTACTCGTCGGACTGACTGAAATATCCGAGGTCAGTTCCACGAAAATGGTTGACGGAAAATCCGTCCCCGCCGAAGGCCGGCTCTATTACCGCGGCTACAACGTGGAGGATCTGGTGCGCGGCATGAACAAGGACAACCACTTCGGCTTCGAGGAATGTACCTACCTCTTACTGTTTGGCGAACTTCCCACAAGACAGCAGCTGAAGGATTTCTGCAAGGTACTTGCAGACTACCGTTCTCTACCCACCAGCTTTGTTCGCGATATTATTATGAAAGCACCCAGCAAGGACATGATGAACACGCTCGCACGAAGCGTTCTCACCCTCTATTCTTACGATAATGCCGCAAGTGACACATCCCCTGCCAATGTGCTCAGACAGTGCTTACAGCTAATCAGCTTATTCCCTATGCTCTCCGTATACGGCTATCAGGCTTACCGCCATTATCATGACGGGGAAAGCCTTTTTATACACACCCCTGAAGAGCATCTTTCCACCGCGGAGACGATTTTATACATACTCCGCCCTGATAAAAAGTATACACCGCTGGAGGCAAAGCTTTTGGATATCTCCCTTATTTTGCATATGGAACACGGCGGCGGCAACAACTCGACTTTTACCACACATCTGGTTTCCTCCTCCGGTACGGACACCTACTCCGTCATCGCGGCATCCCTTGGCTCTTTGAAAGGCCCCAAGCACGGCGGAGCAAACATCAAGGTTGTCCAGATGTTCGAGGCGATGAAAACGGAAATCAGGGACTGGACAGACGAGGACGAGGTGAGCGATTACCTGCGCAGACTCCTGCACAAGGATGCCTTCGACAAGGCAGGTCTCATCTACGGTATGGGGCATGCGGTCTACTCCCTCTCTGACCCCCGTGCAGTGATCTTCCGCTCCTTCGTGGAACGGCTCTCTGTTGAGAAGGGTCAGCAGAAGGAATTCGCACTCTACTCCATGGTGGAGCGCCTTGCACCCCAGATCATCTCTCAGGAGCGCAAAATCTACAAAGGCGTCAGCCCCAACGTGGATTTCTACAGCGGCTTCGTATATTCAATGCTTGACCTTCCGCTGGAATTATACACGCCGATTTTTGCTATCGCACGTATCGCCGGATGGAGTGCGCACCGCATGGAGGAGATCTGCTGCGGCGGCAAGATCATGCGTCCCGCCTATAAAAGCATCTCCCCTCACCGGGATTACACGACAATCGATCAGCGCTGACCTACAGCGGCACAGAAAAAAGAGTTTCGTCCCCGAAACTCTTTTTTCCTCTGATCCCGTTCATTTTAAAAATTTACGCTTGTTCTTCTTCATCTCCTGAAAAAACCAGTAGCACATGATCAAAAATAAAATGATCGATCCGAAGGTAATCGCCGGTATCGTGATAACCATATCATTGATCAGTCCAAGCACACCGTAGAGTGCCGCCATCACGCCGAAAATGACAAAAGGCCGAAACATCGCCTCGCAAAAGCCTTTGACGTCCCGCGCCCCGATCAGCTCCGTCTGGTTAATGAGCATGGCCGGCGGCTGATGCGTCTTTTTCATCTGAAATGCACTGTAAACCATATACAGACCATACCCGAAAATAATCAAATCAAATAACTGCATAAAAGAATCTGAACCCATCGCT
Organism: uncultured Lachnospiraceae bacterium; assembly: GCA_949132985.1. Taxonomy (GTDB): domain Bacteria; phylum Bacillota; class Clostridia; order Lachnospirales; family Lachnospiraceae; genus W0P33-017. The sequence goes on along the minus strand of CASCGD010000111.1, from coordinate 7,318 downwards.
TTACCTCTCTTTTGCTGTTCATCCGTCAAATTTATACCTGAAAGTATATTCTATCATTATAACTTAAACCCCTTGTTTTGCCAAGGACTATCTAAAAATCAAAAAGCAAATCAAAAAGATTGTTGCTTAATCATGTAAAATAGGGTACTATTTTAGTAATGAAGAGTCGGTTATAAAGAATGCTGATTCGGAAAAGGAGTAAGCCATATGTTATTAAAAGATTCGAAAATATTGATCGGCGACGACTCTATTCTTGCCCGCAGGCGCTTAAAGGATCTTCTGTCCGATATGGGAGCCAGTCATTTCATTGAGGCGGTCAATGGAGCGGAAGCTGTCGAAAAATATATCGCCGAGCAGCCCGATCTGGTATTCCTCGACATTGTGATGCCTGTCAAGGACGGTATTTGTGCATTGAAGGAGATCATGCGGCAAAATCCAGAGGCCCTGGCCATCATTGTATCCTCCGTCGGTACACAGCAGCAGATAAAAGCTGCCATCGAGGCGGGCGCAAAAGATTTTCTCCAGAAACCTTTAAATAGGGATCAGCTCAAAAACATCCTTGCCGCAAGATTTGACGCATCTATAGACAATACATTGAGGGAGTAGCCATGTTTATACAGTTTTTTGGAAGCTATCTGCTCAGCAAAGGTGCGGTTAGTGCCGAGCAGTTGATTGACGCTATAGAAAAAGAATCTTCTGCTTATGTTCATCCTGGCGCACTTGCGATGCATGCAGGAATGATGTCTTCCGAGCAGATCGAGGATGTAAGAATCGCACAGACCCACAACGATAAAAATTTCGAGGAATTATGCGTGGAAAAAGGGTACCTGACCAAGGAGCAGGTCGATGAATTGCTTGCCTCACAGTATCCCAGATATCTTTCACTGGGACAAATTTTAGTAGAAAACGGTGTTTTTGACGAGTCAGCCTTCCATGAGCTGCTGGCGTCCTACATCGCCGAAAATCAGATAAAAGAGAAGCATCTTCCGGGCGAAAACGGTGAAACCATCCACTCCATGCTGGAGAAATACTGTGCACACATAGAATCACCGGACAAAGCATACCATTTGGAATATCTGAATCTTTTTCTGAATAATCTGGTACGCTTTATCGGAGATGATTTCACACTGCTTCGCCCGGTGACGGATGTTTCCTCCTATACAGCCGGGAAATATGCATCTCAGCATACTACCGGCATTTATGATCTGACATCCGTGCTGGATATGTCCGAGGATACGGCCATCGCATTTGCAGGCCGCTATGTGTCCGAGCAGTTCGATGAATTTGATGAAATTGTACAGGCCTCCATCGAGGATTTCCTGAATCTCCACAACGGGCTGTTCCATGTCAATATGTCCAACTCCTATTCCATTGAGCTTGGCCTTGAACCTCCGGCTTTCGGCAGTGACCGCATGCTGAATATATCCGGCAGCACTTACATCTTCCCCGTGCTGTTTCCATTTGGCATCGTGAACATCCTGTTACAAGAACCGCTATCGCAAACCCTGTAATCAAAAAACTACTGCAGGAACTGCTGCCGCGAACCCTGCAATCAAAAAGCAGCTGCAGCAACCTGCACAAAAATATCCTACAGCTATACAATGCGGGTGGGACATGGCAGATGTGATTTGTGACTTTACACTCCCGTCGGAAAAAGCCTTCCGCACGCACAGCGTAAACCGAAACGAGAGTGTGTCACAAATAACACCTGCCATGTCCCACCCGGACTATACATACCTAAACCATACCTTTTCTATCCTCGCAGTTTTCGTCCTCTCAATCCTCTATCGCCAAAAATTCCTTCACCGCAACAGACATATCCTCCACCGAACAAAGATGATCATGAAGTACAGGTGCATTTCGAATCTCCTCAATGGCCTGCGGAACTTTCACATTGCCAATCCTGCTCAGCTCGTCCACAAGCTTAAAATCCCCCAGCTCGTCATAGGAGGGATCAATCGCCGTCATGACGCTGCGCGTGAATTTAAAGGGCGATGCTGTGCTGGCAATGACGGTCTTTGCCGCATCCCCTTCTGCCTCCCGGTAACGGTTATACACGCTGGCCGCAACCGCCGTGTGGGTATCGATGATATAGCCGGTCTCATCGTAGAGTGTGCGGATCGTCTCTGCGGTCTGTGCCTCGGTGGCAAAGCCTCCCGCAAAATCCGCAAGTTTTTTCTTCATTTCCGGTGTGATCGAATAAGCACCGTTTACTCCAAGAGCTTTCATCAGGTCCGCATTTTTGTCCGCATCATTTCCCGCAATGTGATAAATCAGCCGCTCCAGATTGCTCGAGATCAGGATATCCATGGACGGTGAGCTGGTCAGAATGAACTCCCGGTTTTTGTCATAGGTACCGCTCTCAAAAAAATCGTAGAGCACCTTATTCTCGTTGGATGCACAGATAAGCTTTGCAATTGGCAGACCCATGTTTTTTGCATAGAAGGCAGCGAGAATATTCCCGAAGTTTCCGGTGGGAACAACAACGTTGATCGGCTCTTTGTCTGCGATCACACCCTCTTTCAACAATTTTGCATATGCATAAACATAATACACAATCTGCGGTACCAGCCGTCCGATGTTTATAGAGTTTGCAGAGGAAAGCTGATAGCCGTTTGCATCCAGCAGCGCTCTGAAGGCACGGTCGTTAAACATCTGCTTCACACCGGTCTGCGCCTGGTCAAAGTTGCCCCGAATGCCCACCACGCAGGTATTTTCTCCCCGTTGGGTCACCATCTGCTGCTCCTGAATCGGACTGACACCGCCCTTCGGATAAAAGACGATGATCTTTGTCCCCTCCACGTCCGCGAAACCCGAGAGCGCCGCCTTTCCGGTGTCGCCGGAGGTGGCAGTCAGGATCACGATCTCATTTTTTACATCATTTTTGCGCGCCGCCGTCGTCAAAAGATGCGGCAGGATAGAAAGCGCCATATCCTTAAACGCAATGGTCGCGCCATGGAACAGCTCCAGATAGTACGCGCCCTTTGCCTCCACTAACGGCGCGATCTCCTCCGTATCAAACTTGCTGTCGTAGGCACGTCCAATGCACGCCTTTAATTCTTCCTCGGTAAAATCAGTCAGAAACAGCTTCATCACCTCAAAGGCTGTCTGCTGATAGCTCATGCCCGCCAAATCCTTAAGGCTCACATCCAGAGCCGGAATCTCGTTTGGCACGAACAGGCCGCCGTCATCCGCCAGCCCCTTTAAAATTGCCTGCGAAGCAGTCAGATGCTCCTTCGCATTCCGTGTGCTCGAATAATAAATTGCCATATGTTCACCCTCATCTTTCTATCTCTGCGGCAGCAGCGCGATTCGCCCGCCGCTGTCCGTTTTTTGCGTAATTTTCCTCCACTCATTATAATTAAGACGTTTTCATCTGTCAACAAATATGCTAGACTTTAGAGTAAGATTATAATAGTAACATTACTTTTCATGCCCCAGGAACGCGCACTCGCTGCGCGTTCCGTGAGAACATGCTTCAGGAATAAGGGGCGATTTTTGCGCAGCGGTCCTAAGCGCCAGTGGCGCTTGTTTAGGACGGACCGAAGTGGAACGGAGACTTTTCATGCCCGAACTGCCAGTTACTGGTCACGCTCCCGGCATGTTAATCAAGCATACATGGGCAGGCAGACCGCAAATGCGGCGAGACAGGCATCTTTGTAAAATGAAAGGCAAAATAATGGCAACCGGCGTATATCTGGCGAAAAAAAAGGACGGCACCACCTACTACCGCACATACATCCATTACAAGGCAAAGCATATTTCCCTGGGCAGTTACCCGACCCGCGAGGCAGCGGCCGCCGTCTACTCTCAGGCGCGCGCCATGCTCTCGGATAAAAGTGCCGCTCTTCCGGCGGCCTTTTCGGGCTATGAAAAGCTTCCCTTTGAAAAAACCGTCACCCTGCTCAATTTCCGCGACAAGGGGATGTATTTCGGGACGCCGATTTATCTTCAATCCCCCAACTATTTTATATACTATTTAACGCCGGAAATTGAATTGAAATTCGACAACGATGACCTGTTCTATTACTCAAGCCACAAAATCCTGCGGCGTGGAGGACACCTCTACACCAACGACTACGGCATGCAGGTGACGATTCTCTCCCGCTACGGCATTAAGAATTATGCAGTTGCAGGAACCGACTATGAATTTGTAAATGGAGACTGCCACGATTTCCGCTATGAAAATATCCGCAATATCAATCCCTACTACGGTGTGAACCGTCTCGATGCGGGCGGGCGTATCTCCTATTTGACGCGCATTCATATCAACGGGAACTATCAAATCGGCATTTACACAAGCGAAATCGACGCTGCCGTCGCCTACAACAAGGCGGTAGATCTCGCCCGGTCTGCCGGCGTTGCGCGAAACTTTCCTACAAATTATATCAGCGGACTTTCCGCCAGTGACTATGCAGAAATTTATATGAGAACCAATGTCTCACGGGCATACCGGGAATACCTCGCCGGATTACGTGAAACCGGCAAAGGAGTTCCCCCGCATACACCGTGAGGGTGCCGGCGTCGGGGACGGCACAATTTCCGCAAGGCGGGGAAATGCGCTTCCCTACATGCGCGGTGAGCGCCAGAGCTTGGCGGCACAATTTCTGCAACGCGGGGAAATGCGCTTCCCTGCGCGCACGGTGCGAACATGTCTGCTATTTTGTTTTCTCTGCCGCCCTTATCCGATGAACTCCAAGACAGACCAGTATCGTAAAGAGCATATCCGGCAGGGTATTTCCCACGGCGATATCCACACGCATGAGCAGACGATAGGCCGCAAAGCCCGCCAGCCAGATGGCAAAATTCCAGGCATCCGCCTTCTGCGCGCTGTGATCCTGTCGAAGCAGGAAGAAATCCGCAATCTGAATCGCAATCATGGGCGCAAACACCGAACCGATCAAGTATAAAAATCCCGTGATATCATCCATCGGAAAAAATATCGCACAGACGGTTCCGATCAGCGCAACACCTGCCGCAAACCATTTCCCCTGAATCCCTGAAAACACCGACTCGCTGGAAACCCCCGCCGAATAGGCATCCAGAAAGGTTGTGGTCGATGTGGAAAACACCACAATCAAAAGTCCCGCCAGACCAAGGCCCGCTTTCACCATAATCTGCGCGATATCGGATTCCCCGGTGAAAACGGCCGCGCCCATGCCAATCACGTACATCCAGACACTCACCACACCATAGACTAGAGTACTCACAATCGTCGCACCTTTCGGCTCCTTTGCCTCCCGCGTGTAATCACTGATCAACGGCAGCCATGAGAGCGGCATCGCGACAGACAGCTCAACAGCCGCACCAAACAGCATGCCCTCTCCACCGACATGATGGAGTGTTCCGCTTCCGAATACAATCGCGCTTAGGACGAGAGTCAGGCAGAACAATGCTGCCATCGCAACCGTATTCACCTTCCCGAGATTTTTGATTCCGATCAGAATCCAGACCATAATCAGGGCACCGATGACCATGCACCAGACCCACCTTCCTAACGCCTTCACGCCATTTGCCGCCAGCGCGCCGTCGTAGATCATAATGGCCGTCCAGCCTGCAAGCTGTATGATATTCAGCACGGAAAAAAACAGACTCCCCTTTTCTCCAAAGCTTCTTTTTACAGTTTCCATTGCACTTTTTCGGACGCTTCCTCCGATCAGCCCTGCACAGCAGAGCATCGCACAGCCGATCACATGTCCTAGCACAATCGCGGCCAACCCTTTGCCAAAGCCAAGCGGCGCAAAATAAGTACCCGTCAGAATCTCCGCGATGGATACCGCCGCGCCAAACCAGATCAGGCCGTTTTCAAACAGCGTCGTACGTCTTTCTTCCATTATATATGTACCTCCTCCGCAAATATACTGCGCAGATCAAAGGCATGATCCATCGGGCCTCTGCCGGCTCCCAGATCCAACATCTCGGAGAGTGCTCCGCAGAGATAATCCTTCGCCCGGCGAATCGAGTCCGCAAGCCCAAAGCCTTTGGCGAGATTCGCAGCAATGGCGGAGGAAAGCGTGCAGCCCGTGCCGTGGGTGTTAGGATTATCGACGCGTTTCCCTTCAAACCAGATAACATCCTCCTGTCCGCATGATGTGTCAAAGCCGCATACTTTCCCTGCGTTGTCCGAATCTGTTCCCGGCAAGGCTTTTGCCGCCCCGCACGATATCCCGGAACAGTCCACCTTTGCCGCTCCCGGACCTTCTTCGGGAAATGATCGGGTGCCGCTCGTTTTCTCGGAAACATCCCGCCTTGCACCAGGCAGATAAAGAAGATCGTCGGCATCGCTCACGTTATGCCCGCCCTTTAGCAGAACAGCGCAGCCGTGTGCCCCGCCAATCACCAAAGCCGCCGTGCGCATGTCTTCTTTACTGTGAATCTCCATCCCCGCTAAAACCTCCGCCTCCGGAATATTCGGCGTGACAAGATCAGCGATGGGAAACAGCTCTTCCTTTAAAGCAGATACTGCGTCACTTTCCATGAGCCTTGAACCGCTCGTTGCCACCATAACCGGATCGACGACGATATTTTTTGCCCCGTAATGCCGCAGTCTCCTCCCGACAGCACGATACAGCTCTGCCGTTGGAATCATGCCGACCTTCACCGCATCCGGGTAAATATCCTCGAATACCATATCGATCTGCTGCTCTAAAAACTCCGGGGTTACCGAAAAAATTCCTGCTACGCCGGTGGTGTTCTGGGCGGTCAGTGCCGCCAGCACGCTCATTGCATAGACGCCGTTTAAGGTCATGGCCTTGGTGTCTGCCTGAATACCGGCGCCTCCGCTGCAATCTGATGTAGCGATTGATAATGCTGTTTTCATTTTTATCCTCCTTTTCCTTTGCATTATTTTTATACCCGCGAGCAATGAGAAAAATAGCCATGCTTTCATGGATATTTGACGAATGCCGCGAGAGTTCAACACTCCGTAGCTTGCTGCGGAGTGCTGGACTAAGCGACGAAAAGTGGTGCCCCCGATTCGCCGCTGGGTTACACATTTATAAGATACTTTACCGCCGATACCCGGCCTTCGTGACGAGCGTCAGATATCCGCATACGCATGGCTGCCCGGTTCATTGCGCGCAAAAATCATCCGGACTCCGAACCGCTTCCTGCCAGCTCCTGCGCCCGCGCCCGAAGACTTCGCGCCGCAGACTCAATATCGTCCGCGCGAAAAATTGCCGACACAACCGCAATCCCTCTCATACCGCCGCCCTTTAGAGCCAGCATGTTATCATACCCGATGCCGCCGATGGCAACGGCTGGAATCGACACGGATGCACAGATATTTTTCAGCTCCTGCGTCGTGATGCGAATCGCC
>CASCGD010000110.1 GCA_949132985.1 uncultured Lachnospiraceae bacterium | reverse complement strand
CGGGCATGTCGTCGGAAAGCATGCTAAAAAATGCTCCGCATTTTGCTTTCCTCCTCTTTTACCGGGGCGGTAAATTTGCGCTAGCAACAAATTCTCTTATGCGCCCCTGCGCATAAAAACAAAGGCGCCTCGGGATTTCTCCCAAAGCGCCTTTGCTTTTATGCACCTTATTATAGGCATCACCTTTTTTCACGTCAAGCTGAAAAATCACTCAAAATTTTCTAAATTTTCAAAAAATTTCGTCAGATTCGCTGATTCTCCTCCCCTTCATCTGCCCCAGCTGTCCCCTTCGCCTCTGCGTCCATATTCCCTGTCAAGACGGCATAAGCGCCGTCCATTCCCCAAAGCCATTTGACATTTTCACAAAACAAATATATGATAGAAACCGCACATGAGAAAGGTATGCCCGCGAGCGAAAGCGACCGGGCGATGCAATTGACCAGGAGGAAGGTAAAATGACTGCAAATATCCCGAAGGACCCCGTAATTTTACTCAGCTTTTTAAACACAAAGCTCCGCGACTGTTATCCGAGCCTCGATGAACTCTGCGACGATCTGGAGCAGGACGCAGCCGCACTGAAAGAAAAAATCGCCGCCACAGGGTATGCCTATGACAGCGATAAAAATCAGTTCGTATAACGTTACCGCTCAATCTGCGGACTCACTGCCCGCATAACGGCAACCAGGCCGGCACGCGCCAGCTTCACAGGGTATGCTATTCAGAGCATCTTCTCTAAAAACGCCTCCACATTCCCGGCGAGATCTCCCTGAAAGATGCCGCTGCCCGCCACAATGACGTTCGCTCCGGCATTTAAAAACTGATCCACATTTTCCAGCTTCACCCCGCCGTCCACTTCTATGTCTGTGGAAAGGCCGCGCCGCTGGACGATTCCGCGCAGCTCACGAATCTTATCGATGGTATAGGGGATCATTTTCTGCCCGCCATAGCCCGGATTAACCGTCATCAGAAGTACCATGTCGACCTCCGGCAAAATGTTATCCAGCACATGCAGGGATGTTGCAGGATTTAACGCCACACCCGCCATAGCTCCCTCGCGCTTGATATCGTGCACGGTCTGATCCAGATGCGCGCATGCCTCCGCGTGTACGGTAATGATGTCCGCACCCGCATCCGAAAAATCACTGATATAGCGCTGCGGCTGCTCAATCATCAGATGCACGTCCAGCTTTTTCTTTGTCACCTTTCGAATCGATTCCAGCACCGGCAATCCCATGGAAATATTTGGCACAAACATCCCGTCCATCACGTCATAGTGGAAATACTGTGCTCCGGCCTGATCAATCATCCGCATCTGTTCTCCAAGCCTTGTAAAATCTGCTGCAAGCAGCGACGGAGACAAATAATTCATACAAATCCTCCTAAACGATAGCAATTATTTACTGAACCATTCCGGTCCCTGTGCCCTGTACCTTCAAGCCGCTGTTCATGCTTGCGTTTGTGCATGCGCTGATATAGCCCTGACTGCTGCCGGCCACATAGCCAGCATAAACACGGCCTCCTGTCAGACCCTCAACATCCTTCAGATGCTCCGGCAGCACAATATTCGCGCTGATATTGCCGGTAAACACACACTGCGTCACAAACGCACCTGCCTGATTATCCGCTGTAATGCCGCCCGCATAAATGCTGTGGGCGCTTGACTCAATATAGGTGCCCATCTGTATTTCCCCTGTGAGCATCACCGAAACGGTACACTGCGCAATCATACCCCTGTTGTTGACGGCAACACCGCCTGCTTTCAGGATCGTCGGAGCGAATACCTTATCCGCCTGTATGTTCAGATTCCCGGAAACCGTACAGCCCAGTATCTGCCCTGCGTTCTCCATGACCAGTATCGCCGCCTGCCCTCCGGCAGTACACATGATAGTCCCGCTCACGGAGCAGCTCTCAAGCGTTCCGTTGTTTACGTTTGCCAGCAGACTTCCGCCGGCATTTAACACACAGTTATTCATGCTTACATTCTTAAGCGCGCCCTTTTCCCCGATGACACCGAAGACGGAATTATAGCCGTAATAATTAACCATTTTATACGATTTATCATGATAATATCCATCGTAGTTTCCCACAAACGGTGCGTTCGTGTCAAAAAGCGGTGCAATCGACCCATAATTAAAATCAATGTCCGCATCCTGTGCAAAATAAGAACCGTTATACTCCTTCAGAAGCTGAAGCTCAGCCAGATTAGATACAAGGAACGGGTTATTCCGGGAGCCGTCACCTTTGCCAAAGGGCGAAGCCGCGATCACTCTGCCGCTGCCCCCGCTGGTCTTTGTGCCATCCGCAACAACCGCATATTTGAACGCACCGTTCACCGGATTGCCATCATCTCCCAGTCCGTCCCACATAACCGTCGTCTTTTTCTTTGCATTCATGTTGCTGAACTTAAATACACGGACGACACCGCCGGCTGCATCATAGACCTTAAACTGCACCTTTTTTGCATTGCGGTTCAGATGGAAGGAAAAAATCATCGAATTTTCGCCCACGATGAAATTGCCTGAGCCGTTGCTGACCGTCGGTGCCTGAAACGTCGTCTTTACCGGAAGCGCCGTCACCTTCACGGTCAGCGTGCACGACTCCTGATTTGCGGAATTGGTGAATGTAACCGTCGTCTTCCCAACCTTTTTCGGCGTAATGGTCAGCGGCATGTAATCGCCGTCCCACTTGCCAAAGCTCACGGAACAGATTTTTTTATCCGCTATCGATGCATTGATCGCGCCGTTTACGGACAAAAACGCCGTCACCGTCGTATTTTTCTTAATCGAGACGGACGTCGCGTCCACCTTAAAGGTCTTATTAACCTTAACACTGCACTTATAGTTCTTTTTTCCCACCGTCGCCGTGACCGTCGCACGGCCTGCCTTCACCGCTCTCACCGTTCCCTGAGAAGAAACCTTGACGACGGCGGCGTTGCTGGACTTCCACTTTGCCTTTTTCGATGTGCCGGAAAGCGTCAGACGCGTCCGGTCACCGACACACAGGTTCATGGAAGACCGGTCCAGTTTCACCGCCGCCTGCACCGGCCGCGCATCCAATCCGCCCATGATCAACACGGAAAATATCGCGGCTACCACATATTTCCATATCTTCTTACTTACAATACCCATGCTTTTTGTTTACCCCTTCTCTCGCATCCACGCATTTGATAAATGCTGTAAATGCCGGCCGAGCCGTTACTCAGCCGTTACTCCATACTTCTGTTCATCGCGGAGATCAGCGCGTCAATCGACGCCCGGACGATATCCGGGTCAATTCCGATACCAAAATACTGCTCACCGTCCGCACCCCGAATGCCGACATACGCGATGGCACTGGCATCGGAGCCATCCGTCACCGCATGCTCCTCGTAACAAATTACCTCACAGGGCTTCTCAAACTTCTCTGCAAATACGTTGCTCACCGCATTCAGGCGTCCGTTACCCGATGCCTCCACGATATCCTTGCGGTTGTTCGCAATAATATTAACCGTAGCGGTGATGCCGTTGTTCTCCTGTCTGAAATGGCAGCCCTTGATATCGAAAATCGGTGTATGATTTTTGTACCGTTTCATAAAAATATCATGAATCTGCTCTGCAGAAAGCTCCGCGTGACTGTGGTCGGACACGTCCTTGACCGCATAGCCAAAATCCGCGCGCATCTTATACGGTATCTTGATCCCATAGCTCTGTTCCATAATATACGCAACGCCGCCTTTTCCGGACTGGCTGTTAATGCGGATGACATCGCTGTCATAGGTGCGCCCCACATCCTCAGGATTAATGGGCAGATACGGCACCGTCCAGTGATCGGGGTCTTTCTGCTCCCGGTACTTCATGCCCTTTGCAATGGCATCCTGATGGGAACCGGAAAATGCCGCGAATACCAGCTGCCCGCAGTACGGATGACGCATATCAATGTGCATCTGTGTCAGGCGCTCGTACACCTCCACGAGATGCGGCATGTCGGACAAATCCAGCTTCGGGTCCACGCCCTGTGCGTACATGTTCATAGCAAGCACCATGATATCCACGTTGCCGGTGCGCTCGCCGTTGCCGAACATCGTTCCCTCGATGCGGTCCGCACCGGCCAAAATTCCAAGCTCCGCGTCGGAAATGCCGCATCCCCTGTCATTGTGCGGATGCAGGGAGAGCACTACATTTTCCCGGTACTTCAAATGCTTGCTCACATACTCCACCTGCTGTGCGAAAACATGTGGCATGGACATCTCCACGGTTGCAGGGATGTTGATGATCGGCCTGAAATCGGCACTGGGCTGCCAGATGTCCAGCACTGCATTGCAGACATCCACCGCGTAGTCCACCTCTGTACCCGTAAAGCTCTCCGGACTGTACTCGAAAATAAAATTACCCTCCGTCTCGTCCGCCAGCTCTTTTAACAGTTTTGCGCCATCCACGGCAATCTGTTTGATCTCCTCTTTGGATTTACCAAACACCTGCTCGCGCTGCGCCAGCGAAGTGGAATTGTACACATGGACAACGACCTTCCCCGGAGCGCCCTCCACCGCCTCAAAGGTTTTTCGGATAATATGATCTCTGGCCTGTGTGAGCACCTGGATCGTGACATCCTCAGGGATCATATGTTTCTCGATCAGCGTCCGCACAAGCTCATATTCTGTCTCTGATGCCGCCGGAAATCCCACTTCGATCTCCTTGAAGCCAACTTCCACCAACAGCTGGAAAAACTCCAGCTTCTCTTCCAGGTTCATAGGCTCAATCAGCGCCTGGTTTCCGTCGCGCAAATCCACGCTGCACCACACCGGTGCTTTATCTACATATTCCTTCTTTGCCCAGTCCATACACACTTCCGGGGGCATAAAGTAATTTCTCTGGTATTGCCTGTAGTCAAACATTGTCCTTCCTCCATATCACGCATTCATTTTTAGTGCTCACATTCCACGGTGCCCACTATCCTCATACTTCGCCTTCCGCTCGTATCCGCCAAGTGCCCCTATTATACCATATTTTCTAACAGTTTCCAGCGTCTATTTAAAATGATCGATAATTTTTTGAATTGCATCCGCGCTCGACTGATTTTCGCCTGCAATCGTTATTATGGCATCCGCAGTCATCGTAGTCTGGTTGTTCTTGGAAATAATATCCTCGACGCCCTTCGCATTATCATTCGACACATAGCCGACTTTCTCGATCTGCTCCTGGATACTTGCGACGCAAGTGTTGAACTGCGAGGAGTTGTGGTCAATCTCATCGATCGCTGTCTGAATATCCTTGACCGCCTCCCCGTATTCCTTCGCCATATCCGCAAACTCCTGGAATTTTCCTGATACGTCTCCCTCCATAAACGCAACAATATCCGTAAAGCAATCTTTCACACTCTCAATGCTCCGGTTTGCATCCGCACAGATCAGCTGTATCTCATTTACCGTTCTTGACGAGCTCTCCGCAAGGCTTCCGATTTCCCCGGCAACGACAGCAAACCCGCTGCCTGCTCCGCCCGCCCGGGAAGCCTCAATGGAGGCGTTGAGGGAGAGCAGGTTCGTCTGGCTCGTGATTTCCAGAATCTGCGCCGCCATCTCATTGATTTTTTCAAGTGACTGAAGGTTGCGCATGGCATCCTCAATATGCTCCTTTGTCATTTCAATCTTACTGCGGTTATGGACGAGCGTCTCCCCGGCCGCAACGTTCATCACATTCGCGGTACGGATGAGCGCTTCGCTCTTTTTATTGCCTTCCTCCACGCTCTCGCCGATATTCGTCACCATGACGTTCATCTTTTCTATTTCCTGTGTCACTGCATCGATGGAGCTGTTGGTGCTGATAATACTTTCCGAGAGTTCCTTCGTCGTCATGGCATTGTTCTCGATACTCTCCAACAGATCCCTTGATGTGACGCTCATCGTATCCGTGCTTCTCGTCAGCGACACGGAACACTCGTTGAGGGTGGCGACCATGTCGTGGAAAATCCTTGTGAGAGAATCAACCGCCGTGGCGATCTGGCCGATCTCACTTTTTCTTCCGACAAACTTCTCGATCGTCGCGTCATCCGACAGATCAAGCTCCTTTATCTTTTCAACCTTCTTTGCCACTACTCCAAGTGCATTCATACTGCTGCGGATCAGAAACCATGTGGCCAGTACGATCAGCACAAAGCCCGAGATGCAGAATATCATCAAACGATTCCGGCTCCTGTACACATCCCGGTAAATCTCATCCTTGGTGTCACGCATGACCAGCGCCCATCCCCGCTCAGGTATGGATCTGAACACAGAAAAATAATCTTCTCCGTCCTCGCCCGTATAAGCGATCTCGCCAAATTCTTCCCCCTGTCCGATGCGCTCCATCACATCTAAAAGCGCTTCGTCCCTGATCTCCGTGTAAATAAGCGATTCATCCGCATCAAATATGTACAGTCCCTTTTCCACATTAATCAACGAGTACGTCGCGTTGTCAAGTCCCTCAATCTGCGTTTTGTCCAGCAGCTCCTTTAACCCGCCTGCCATGACAGCCCCGCCTGCGATGCCGATGGGATTTTCCCCGTCATAAATCGGGCTGTACATAGATATAATCAGCTCTCCTGTTGCGGGAGACTGCATAATTCCCGTGTTATACACGCCCGTTTCCGATGCCAGCAAACTATCCTGAAGCTGCTTTAATGCATCTCCTTCACGTGTTACCATTCCTATCACTTCTTCATTGGAATGTGTATATACCTTTGTGCTCCAGTCGTCCGAATAGATCCCCTCCCAGTTCGGAACACAGTCATAAAATTCCGTATTGTAAGCCTGTGCAAGCCTCTGATTTTCCACATTTTCAGTATCCCTGTAAAAATTCCTCAGCTCACCGCTTTTTGAAAAAACAAGCAGCGTCCGCTCTGCGCCGGATAAATATTCCTCGATGACCTGAGCATTTGCATCAATTGCGGTCCGCATGTTGGACTCGGCATCGTTTATCAAAATCCCGTTAACATTCACAGAGGACATGATAAATACCATTCCCATCGCAATGGCCGATACAGCCGCCACAACAATTGTAATTACGAAGCTAAGTTTTGCATTCTTAAACATAGCGCCACCTCATTTGCCTATTTCGAAGCAGGGAACCGAATACCTGACTCATGTATCTGACAGCTGCCCCATATTTATATATCATACCACTATCATAATTGATTTTCAACAGGTCAATCACTCTATTCACGCTCCGCAAAGTCCGTTCATAACAACGATCCGTCCACCAGGGCAAACCTGAAAACAGGCTGCTTTTCATGGGTCAAAACAGTAAAGGAGCTGCCGCATTAAGAAAAATGATACAAGATATCGTTCGTTTAAATCATTCCTTTATACTATATCTTGTAAATGTTTTTCTTAGTGCGACAGCCTCTTTGTTTCACTATAAGCTTTTATCACATGGCCTTCCGCCACGGATATCTGCCCTCCTCAGACTTATGCCTCTCCCCGTGGACAGCCCGAACAACCGCTCACCGGGCGGTCTCTTGCGGTTCGTCGGTAGAGACACTCCCTGAGCAGCCGGTCACCTCCACGCCCTCATCACAATAGACTTTCAGCGAATCCCACTTTGTTCCGGTGAGATCGATGCCTGAAAGCTGATTTTTCTGACAGTTGAGATAGATCAGGCCCGACAGCTTTCCAAACTTCAATGTCTCCAGCGCGTTTCCGCTGACATTCACCTGATTCAACGCCTCATTTTTTATAAAGTCCAGCTCTCTTAGCTTCTCGTTTCCGGTAATCTTTACGGCACCCAGCTCCGGAAGCTTTGTCAAGTCCAGCGTTTCCAGCTGAGGGTTATCTGAAATTTCAAGCTTCCACAGCCTCTTTTGCTTTGGAAAATCAAGGGTTTTCAAAGCGGTGCCCTTTATGACAAGCTCGCACAGATTTGCGTTGGACGTCATTTTCAGCTCGCCGAGCTTCCGGTTGCCGCTGATGGTCACCTGTGACAGCTCATTCTGCCGCTGCAAATCCAGCGACGCGAGGGAGGTTTTCTCCAGAATCACATTTTCCAGGTTCTGATTGGCGGACACGTCCAGTTTCGTCAGCTTTTCATCACCGATAATGATCAGTGTATGCAAATCATCCAGTGCCGAGAGATCCACGGAAACGAGCGGTGTATTCAGTATCCGCAGCCGCGTGATCTTTGTGTTCGCAGCCAGATCCAGCGCGCTCATCTTTGCGCCGGATACAAAGAGCGTATCCAGCTTTTTATTTTTCCTGAGATCCAGGGCCAGAAGCTCCGGTGAGGTAAGGCGCAGCTCCTTTAGCCTTTTATTAGTTCCGGTGTTCAGAAACGCCAGACGGTCCGATTCAACGCTCAGATTCTCCAACAGCGTATTTGCGCTGACGTCAAGAGCTGACAGCTTCCATGCTTTTATGTCCAGCTTTCCCAGCAAAGTATTGTTTTTCACATCCAGCTCTGAGAGCTGCTCCGATTCTACGTACAAGCTATCCAGCGCCGGATTTTGCCTCACATCCAGCTTTTTCAGCCCCGGGCAGTTCAGCCGCAGATATTCCAGATATGTCTGCTTTGACACGTCGATGCCTTCCAGCGCATTGCTCGCAACAGCAACCGACTTCAACGCACCCGTGTCTGCAAGCGCAACGGTCTTTAAGCAGGATGCTTCCAGATGCAGCTCTGTGAGCCGCATCATCCCCGAGAGGTCAATCTGTGTAAAACCGGCTACATTTGCAGCTATAGACAGATTCTTTAGCTTTGTGAAATTCTCAATCTGCCCGCAGGGAACCTCCGTCAGATTGTACAGTGAAAGCTCACTGATTTTTGTTGCATCGTCAAAGAGAATCTCCTTCGCACCGCCCACAAATACCTCCTGTAACGCAGGCGTATTCCGAAGATCAATCACATCGATATTTGCATCGCTGCCGTCATAGTTGCCGCTCCAATCGTCTATGTCCACGCTGGCCGCATCATGAATATGCACCCTTTTCAGTTTCTTTAGGCCGCTTGCGTTGACCTGAACGCTGTCTGCATCAGCACGGTAATTTTTCGTATCCAGGTCAATCCACAAGGTCTCCAGCTTCGAAAAACAGGTCAGATCCAGCTCATCCCCCAGCCAGAGTCCGTAGCCTAAGCCCGCCAGACTCAGTGATTTTAAATTTGTAAAATAGCGAAGCTGCGAAAAATCGGACAGACTTAAGTCCCAGGACAGCCCTGTCACCGCCTCAATCTCCGTTTTTGACAAATATCCGTTTTTATCCTTATCGTAGGTCTTTGCCTGACGCAAAAAGCTCTCATCCGGAAAATTTTTTGCCGTCAGCGCAATCCCTTTGTCCGTCTTTGTCTTCTTTGCCTGCACACTCACAGGCGTCATCATCAGTAATGCCGCAAGCAGCAGCATGCCCGACAGGCATATTTTTTTCCACGTTCGTCTCATCTTTCCAGTCCTCCCCGCAACTATAATTTACTGTCAGCGGCTGTTCCATAACTCGATTTAATACCTTTCACTTTTGGTGAGGATGCTTTTTCGAGAGCGCAAAGGAAAAAGCGA
>CASCGD010000109.1 GCA_949132985.1 uncultured Lachnospiraceae bacterium | reverse complement strand
TCTCGAAAAAGCATCCTCACCAAAAGTGAAAGGTATTTCAATCGAGTGATACTAGACAAAAGCAAACGAACAAAAATTTATAAATGGAGGAACGAATATGTTAGAAAAAATGAGTGCATACGTGAAGGATCCCGGAAGTGCTGTCACACATTTTATCGGAATGATTCTGGCGATATTGGCAGCCGTCCCACTGCTTTTAAAAGCTGCAGCCAGACCAGAGCATATGTTTCTGATTGCCATGGCGGTTTACGCTTCAAGTCTCGTGCTTCTTTACGCCGCGAGCAGCGCCTACCACACCTTTGACGGTTCAAAATCCGTCAACACCCTGTTAAAAAAGGCAGATCACATGATGATAAGCGTCCTCATTGCCGGAAGCTACACGCCGGTCTGTCTGCTCGTACTGCGGGGAAAAACAGGACTGATTCTGCTCGCCATTGTCTGGGGAATTGCCCTCATCGGCATTCTTATAAAGTCCTTCTGGGTATACTGTCCCAGATGGGTATCCTCAATCTTATACATCGGTATGGGATGGAGCTGCGTCCTTGCAATGACACAGATCATTCACACGATGTCCGGGGGAGCACTCGCCTGGCTTGTGGCCGGTGGTGTCATATATACAGCAGGCGGCATCATTTACGCACTCAAACTTCCTGTCTTTAACAGCCATCATAAATATTTTGGAAGCCATGAGATCTTTCACCTGTTTGTCATGGCCGGAAGCATCTGTCATTTTATCGTGATGTATGTTTACATCGCATAAAAATGACGCATGCACCCAAAGAACATGCTTGATGCTTGATCCAAAGGGACATGTATACCAAAAGGAGATGTTTTACACAAGGGCATGATATTACCGGCCGATGCAGCCACCGTCGGCACACTACAGCAGCTCCAACGAGTGAAATTTTCGATCTATGTACCTCTCCATGTATTCGCCAAGCACTCGTTCCAGCATAAAGAGTACGTCCTCCGTCACCTGAAAACTGTAGAGACGCTCCAATGGCGCAGTAGCGATGAACTGCATCGTGTAGAGCGCCGAGGCGTTCACCGGTATACCGCCGCCCATAAGCGCGGCGCAGTCTGCACACAGCATCCCGCGCCGCCCCACGTAAAAGCTCTCAAGCGCCTCCTTTTTCCCACAGGAGACACACTCGAACAGGTTTGGATACTCTCCGGAGAGCACCAGCATCCGAAGTTCATATATACGACGGACAAGCCGGCTCAAAAACACCGGCTTTGTGAGTGCCCGCAGAGAAGCATATAAAAGATTGCACATATCCTTCGCCTCGATATTTTCCACCGCATAATAACCCGCCAGCTCCAAAAAATAGAAGCCGTAATACGCCGTCTCAATATTCTCCGCCAGCTCGCGGAAATAATTTTTCACGCTGATCTTACAGGCATTATATGCAGTTTTTCCCTCAAATAGTTCAAATTCCCCACACACAAACGGGTTTGCGGCCGCCAAAAACGCGCTGTTCGGACGTCTGGCCCCGCGTGCGAACACAGTGATTTTTCCCCTCTCCCCCGTCAGAACCAGAAGCCGTTTGTCGTAGTCTCCGATGGGCATTGCCGAGAGCACAATGCCGTTTAGCAGGATGGTCTGCCCCATATTCCCATTCCTCCGAGCTGCCTTGTTCTTTCACAGCTCCCTTCACTTTTTCTATCTAGCATGCGCCTGCTGTCCGTCTCCTCACAGAAAAAGCAGTCACGGTATTCCAGATAATCCCGCACGCTCCCCGTGGACGCAAAACGGTTCCATTTTTCATCCGACAATGTATCTTCCCCCTCTTCTCGAAGTCGTAGGTTTCTTTTCCGACGTTCCGAGACAGGCTCGAAAATCTTTCAGATTTCCTCGCTTTGGCGTATCCGTCAAAGAAATTTGCAGAAAAATAGCAATTCATACAAGCATGATGTCCATATTTTATGCAAATTGCCCTGGCTCTGAACTCTTAATAATATCATATGCGCTTGTCAGATAATCCATACGAGATAAAAAGTGGAAATACACGTCCGCCGCATCCGCAAAAAAACGAATGGCCGACATCTAGCGTTCTTCCCGGTATCCGAAATTTTTAAGCAGAATATCGCTGTCTCGCCAGTCCTTTTTTACCTTGACCCACAGCTTTAAATTCACCTTACAATCTAAAAGACGCTCGATCTCATACCGGGCGTTAGTGCCGATTTTTTTCAGCATGCTGCCGCCCTTCCCGATGATGATCCCCTTGTGAGAATCCCGCTCACAGACCACCGTCGCCTCGATATCTACCAGATTCTTATCCTCCCGGTCCTTCATGCCATCCACCATGACCGCGATGCCGTGGGGAATCTCATCGCTTAAGGCGTGCAATGCCTTCTCCCGGATCAACTCCGCGACAATCTGGCGCTCCGGCTGATCAGTGATTGTATCCTCATCGTAAAACATCGGTCCGTAAGGCAGGTATTGAAAAATCGTATCCAGCACATCGTCCATACCCTGTCCCCGCAGTGCGCACGCCGGAATGATCTCAGCAAAATCATAGATTTTCCGATAGGTGTCTATGTATTCCAGAAGCTGCTCCTTCTTCTCCAGCGTATCGATCTTGTTAATGATGAGGATCACAGGCGTCTTTACCTTTTTCAGAACCTCTGCGATGTGCTGCTCTCCCGCACCCACAAAATTAGAAGGCTCCACCAGCCACAGAATCAAATCCACTTCATCGAGGGTGTGCTCTGCGACATTTACCATATACTCGCCCAGCTTGTTTTTCGCCTTGTGGATGCCGGGGGTGTCCAGAAAGACCACCTGGCCCCGCCCCGGATCCGTGTAGACAGTCTGAATCCGGTTGCGGGTGGTCTGGGGTTTATTGGATGTGATCGCGATCTTCTGTCCGATCAGATAATTCATCATTGTAGACTTTCCGACATTCGGCCTTCCGATAATCGTCACAAAGCCCGATTTATGCTTTCCCATGTTTCCTTCCATCAAAATAAATCCTCCAAATGCAAAAACAGCTCTGATTCTTTTGTCAGCATATCCTCGTTTCCAATAACGCAGATACAGTCATACGACAGAATGCTCTTTACCAGCGCCTCCAGTGCGCGGATGTCCTCCGGTGTTGCCGCAAGAACCTCGTCGCGCTCTCGCTGAATGTCCGCATCGGTAACACCGGTAAGATATGCGCTGATGGATCGACTGCCCTTTGAAGAAGGCGGAAGCGGCACGTCCAGAGCGCTGATCGCCCCGATAATATATTTTGTCATATCCCGCTCATCCACATCAAAGTCATGCAGGTATGCCGGAATGCCTTCAAAAATCTCATTCGTTTTTGTGAGGTTCGGGTCACGGTAGGAGGAAAAATAGGAGTCCCCGCTGCGCCCGAAGCCGCTCATGCAGCCGTAGGCACCGCCCTGCACACGGATATTCAGCCAGAGGTAATCGTAGTTCAGTATCACCCGCAAAATTTTCAGCGCGCCGGTATAGTCAAAGCCTGCATTCCTGAAATTGCCGCTCCGGGACACATACTGAATCTGAGAGGCATCCTTAAAACCCTCATTGCGCTTTTCAAATTCCATTACAAGAGAACCCTGAACCTCTGCCTGCCTCGGAAGCGTCTCCTTTAAACCTTCAAGCTCAGGCTCCAGCGCAGCTTTGAGTTCCTCATCCACCGTAAGACTCACAAGCATCTGGTCCGTGACAAATATATTTTTAATCAGATACGCCAGCTTTTCCTTCAAGGCATCCTTCCGCTGCTCAAAATTTCTCTCCAGATCCGCAATCAGCCGGTAAAGCGCCACGCCGCCCACCGCGTCGTTAAAATACCCTGACGGCGAAAAATAGGACATGGCACGCAGAGCCGACACGGTATTCCCCGCAGTCGTCATACTCATCTCCAGGCGCGATTTTACCTGTGCCAGAATCTCATACAAGCGCTTATCATCGGAAAGCTTCGTAATGCGAAGAATTTCCTTTACAAGGGAAAACGCCCGGGACAGGTTGTTTTTCAGCACCTTCACGTTCACCTCATAACGCGCGTCAAAGCTCTTGCCGTCTTTCGCGTTCGCATAAAAATTCAAGGCTGAAGAGATGCCGCCGGTGTAAATATTGATCTCGTTTGCCAGCTCACCATAGCTGTAGTGCTCTGTGTCCATATAGCCCAGCACCGACTTCAACACGCCCAGATAAGGCAGATCCTCAGCACTTAAGTGATTCAGCTTAAACATCATGCTGACATAGTAAATTCCGTTTGTACCGATGTTGTGATACACCACGGGAAGTCCTGCCATCGTACATTCCAGATTGCTTAAGGGAGCCGCCTCCTTTTTCACATCCTCCCTCTGCAAAAGCGGTATCTTCTCCAGCTCCTCCTTCGGGGAGGGTTCTGTCTGATATTCTTTCAAATCCGCCGTGCGCTGGACATAGCCCTGCAGATTTTTCTCGCTGAGGGTCGCCTTGTAATCCGCCAGTTTTTTCTCCAATGCCTTCTCATTCTCCGCAGTCAGACCCTTCTTCGGGCGGACAACGACCAGAGAACCATGCGTATTGTCCAAAAGCCACGTCTTTACCAGCTCTTCAAAATAGCCGGTACTCTGCTCCAGCTGCTCTCGAAGAAACGCGAAGGTCTCTCCCGCCTCCAGATGCAGAAACGGCTGATTTTCATCGTAAAGCCAGCTGTCCATGCACTGCAGGCCGTAGATCAGGCCCTTGGGGAAACCGCCAAAATCCGCCTCCCGGTATTTAAACTCCGCACTGTTGATGCCCGCAAGCAGCGCCTTTTTATTGATTCCGTCCACAGTCATTCGTGCGAGCGTCTCCCGGATAACCTGCAAAAAACGTTCCTTGTCCGACTCGTTGGCATTTTTTGCCACCACGGAAAAGATGGGCTGGTAAGTCGAATTGTCATAGGAGCTGATGATATCCTTTCCGATACCCGCATCCAGAAGCGCCTGCTTTAACGGCGCACCCGGCGCACCCAGCAGAGCGTACTCTAAAATATCAAAAGCGACATAATACTCCTTGTTCAGCACCGTGTCCACTGCCACATTGTACGCAAGATAAGCATTGTTCTCCGTCTGCTCACTGCTTGCAATAGGGTAATCCCTTGTGATCTGTGCAAGCTCCCCAAACGGCTCCTGCCGCTCAATCTGGGAATCCACCGGCCTGTCCTCATACCCGGAAAGATAGTTCTCATCAATCCAGGCGAGCTTCTCAGCCATATCCATATCGCCGTACAGATAGATGTAGCAGTTACTCGGATGATAGTAGTGCCGGTGAAAATCCAGGTATTCCTCATAGGATAGCTCCGGAATCACATCCGGGTCGCCGCCGGACTCATTGGCATAGGTTGTATCCGGAAACAGAGAGTTTAAAATCACACGATCCAAAACCCCCTCCGGTGAGGAAAACGCGCCCTTCATCTCATTGTATACCACTCCGTTGATAGTCAGCGGCCCGTCCATCTCCTCCAGCTCGTAATGCCATCCCTCCTGCAGAAAGATTTCCTCGAAATTATAAATATTCGGATAAAACACCGCGTCCAGATAGACATGCATCAGGTTCTGGAAATCCTTATCGTTACAGCTCGCCACCGGATAGACGGTCTTGTCGGGATATGTCATCGCATTTAAAAATGTGTTCAAGGACCCCTTTGCCAGCTCCACAAAGGGGTCTTTCACCGGAAAATCCCTCGAGCCGCACAGCACCGTGTGCTCCACAATGTGCGGTACCCCGGTGGAATCCTCCACGGGCGTGCGGAACGCAACGTAAAACACCTTGTTCTCGTCGTCGTTTTCCACCAGCGCCACGTGAGCGCCGCTTTTTTTGTGCCGCAGCAGCGTACCCTTTGATTTAAGATCGCGAAGCTCCTCCTCGCGGACTACCTCATATGCCGTCAAACCTGAAATCTGTTTGCTGTTCAATCCTGTCTCCTCCATACTCTTCTGCTCAGAATGCAGAGCCAGGCCCAAAATACTGCCCATTTCCCCGCTTCGGCGTATCCGCCAAAGTAATTTGCAAAAATACATCCATCCATGCAAGCATGATTTCTGTATTCATGCAAATTGCCCTGTCCCTGAACGGTGATACATATTATTACCAAACAATGTCAAATTTATACTAAGTGAAAAACGGTCATCCCGCCGTGGAATGACCGTTCCTTCTGCAAACAAAATATTATGGCTGATTAGACTCTCGTTACGTTTGCTGCCTGAGGACCCTTCTCACCCTCTACAACCTCGAACTCCACCTTCTCGCCATCCTTCAATTCCTTGAAGCCGTCCATATTCAATGCTGAGAAATGAACAAATACATCGTTACCGGCTTCATCAGAAATAAATCCGTAGCCTTTTTTTGCGTTAAACCACTTTACAGTTCCCTGCTGCATAATACTTCCTCCTAAACTCAAATTAGATTTCTATGGGATTGGAATTGCCTGTCCTTTTTTAGACACACCTTTTATTTATTCCATATTCAAACTAGCATAATATGGCAAATTTGTCAATTCTTTTTTAACTTTTTGTGTAAAAATTGTAACAGTTCTGTTACTTTTTACCCCAGAAACACGCCGCTTTACTTCACATGCACATCCAACTGAGGGTAGGCGATCTCAATGCCCGCCGCGTCCAGCGAAAGTTTGATCTGCTCGTTCAGCTCCCACCGCTCATCCCAGTACTGCTCCGGGTCTGTCCAGACACGTACACACAGCTTCACGCTGCTCGCCGCCAACTCCTGCACAAGCACCACCGGCGGTTCGCTTTCCAGATAGTGCGTGGAGCGCTCCGCCACCCCAAGCAGCACACGCTTCGCCTTCTGCAAATCGGCATCGTAGGCGATATCCACGGGAATGTCAAGTTTGCGTCTGCCGCTTTTTGAGATGTTCGTGATGCTGCTGCCCGCCAGCGTTCCATTTGGAATGACGATGGTTTTCTGATCACCGGCCAGAAGCGTCGTGTAAAAAACGGAAATCTCCTGCACGCAGCCCTCCATACCGCCGCTGGCCTCGATAATATAATCGCCCACGCTAAAAGGCTTTAAGAGCAAGATGAGCACGCCGCCCGCAAAGTTGGAGAGACTCCCCTGAAGCGCAAGTCCCAGGGTCAGCCCCGCAGATCCAAGCACCGCAACCACCGACGCGGCTGTAACCCCGAAAAACCCCAGAATCATCAGAATCAGGACAAAATAGCCCATATATTTTGCAAATCCGTCCAAAAACTGCTGCACACCCTCGTCCACATTGTGGCGTGTCATCACTTTACGAAACAATCTTCGCAGCCAGCGGATGATACGCCCTCCGATGACATAAACCAGCACGGCACCTGCCACGGACAGCAAGAAACCGATCAGATCCGGCAACAGGTCCCGCAAATATGTTTCCAGCAGCGAAAAATTCTTGCCCTCCACCCCGGACTCGGACAACTGCGCGATCGTTTTTGCAACTACATCCGACATAGCATTCCTCCTAATCAAGAAATAACGCCCGTTTGCCTCCCCTTAAGGTAACGCCCGCCTGCAAAACTCAAGGGCATGTCCAAGAAAGACATGCCTGAAAATACTGCGCCTCTCGTCTTCCTCCCAAAATAAGGTATCGGCACGCGCCGCCTTACGTCACCTGCCCAGATCGTGTATAAACAGTCCGCTCCGCAGCTTCGGCTCAAACCACGTGGATTTCGGCGGCATCAAAAGCCCTGCATCCGCCACCGCGAACAACTCCTGTATGTTTGTGGGGTACATTGCAAACGCACATGCGCAGTCCCCCGAGACACCGCAGCGCCGCTCCAGCTCATCGAGTCCACGGATACCGCCCACAAAATCAATGCGCACATCGGTTTTCGGGTCTGTAATACCCAGCACCGGAGAGAGCAACAGCTCCTGTAACAGCGAGACATCCAGTCCCTTCACCGGATCCGAACTGCGGTCCTTATCTTTCACCTTACACAGATACCATTTCCCTTCCAGATACAAGGAAAACTCCCCCTTCCTTGTAGGCTTTCGCTCACCAGGGCCAAGCTCCCGCACCTGAAAAATTTTCTCTGTTTTTGCTAAAAACTCCTCTTTGGAAAGCCCGTTTAAGTCTCTGACAACGCGGTTATAATCCATAATCATCAGCTCCGCATCCGCAAACAAAACCGAGAGAAAATAGTTAAACGCTTCCGTACCGTCAAACCCGGGAGACTTCTTACGGCGTTTCTGTCCTACCTTTACCGCTGAGGCGGCGCGGTGATGCCCGTCTGCGATATAGATCTGCCCGATACCTTCAAACGCCTCCTGCAGCGTATGAATATCTTCCGTATCCGCAATCACCCACACACGATGACGCACCTGGTCGTCAGCCGTAAAATCATATAAGGGGTCTTCCCGCTTCACCTTTTCAATTACGGAACTGATCACCGGATTGGCGCGGTAGGCGAGAAAAATAGGACCGGTCTGAGCATTGCACGTATCTACATGGCAAATGCGGTCCGCTTCCTTATCCGCCCGGGTGTTCTCGTGTTTTTTGATGACACCGCTCTCGTAGTCATCAATGGATGCACAGGCAACAATGCCTGTCTGCACACGCCCATCCATCGTCAGCTCATAGATATAATAGCAGGGTGCCTCCTCTTTAAGAAAGTCTCCCCTCTGTACCTTTTCCCACAAAAGATCCCGGGCCTTCTCATACACGCACGGCGCATATGTATCCACGGAATCGTCAAACTGAGTCTCCGCCCGGTCAATATTTAAAAAGGAGTCCGGATTGCCTTTCACGGCCTCCTTCGCCTCCTGTCTGCTGTAAACGTCATAGGGCAAAGCAGCAATAGCCGCCGCTTTGCCCGTAACCGGCCGAATTGCCCTCAAAGGTCTTACATCTGCCATTATTTGATCACCCTTGCCCGGAAAACTCCCGGTAAATTTGACATTTTTTCTACTACATCAGCGGGAACCTCTGCATCCACGTCCATCATCGTATAAGCGAAATCGCCCTTGCTCTTGTTGGACATATTGTCGATATTGATGCCGGCATCGCCCAGACATGCGGTAAAAGTTCCGATGGTTCCCTTTGTGTTTTTGTGCAGAAATGCGATGCGGCCTGCGGTCTGGCATACGCCCATATCGCACCTCGGATAGTTCACGGAATTTTTGATGTTTCCGTTCTCCATATAATCCCGCAGCTCCTGAACCGCCATCACCGCACAGTTATCCTCGGACTCCTCCGTGGAAGCTCCGAGATGGGGAATCACAATACATCCCGGCTTTCCAACCGTAGTCGGATTCGCAAAATCGGAGACATATCTTCGCACTTTGCCCTCGGAGAGAGCCGCAACCATCGCCTCCTCGTCAACCAGCAGATCTCTTGCAAAGTTCAGGACAACTGTCGTGGGCTTCATGATGGCGATGGCCTCAGCATTAACCATCTTCTTTGTAGCATCCATAAGCGGCACATGGATTGTAATGTAATCACATTCGCTGTAAATGGTCTCCAGATTATTGATATGCTTCACATCTCTTGAGAGGTTCCATGCGGCGTTAACCGAAATATAG
>CASCGD010000108.1 GCA_949132985.1 uncultured Lachnospiraceae bacterium | reverse complement strand
TTTCCGAGCGTGTCACCCTCTGCAAAATGAGCCAGTCTGAATATATCCGGCAAGCTCTCATTAGAAACGGATGCGCTACCCAAGTCAGACCCGGTTGAAGCGGCATGATCCATTGTCCAAGAGCAACTTGCACAGCTACATTTGCAGCAGGATAATATTTGCGAATATCTGGAAAAGGGGGTATATACCGTTGAAATGTTTACCAAGCGCAACGCAGCTCTTACAAAGGAAATTAACAGACTGCAAGCATCTGAAACAGATTTGCTAAAGCGTAAGGAATCTGAACGGGAAGTTCGAGACGTAGTGGAAGAAATTATTCCTACTACTCAAAAGATTTTAGACAGTGATCCTCATTTGTCGATTGCTGAAAAGAATAGTTTATGGAAAATTGTAATGGAGAAAATCACAATGTATCGTACACCGGATGGAGATTTTAGTATGCATATCTATCCGAAACTACCAATGAAAAACTGAATAAGCAGCAACTGACCTGATGCTGCATCTCGACTAAGATCTCCTCTTGTGATATACTAAATAAAGTATACTTTCATGAGAGGAGGATTTTTATGGGCGAACAGGCAGAGGAAAATAAGCCCCAAAAGCCAACAAAACATATTTGTGTGGGTCTGTTGGCCCATGTGGACGCCGGGAAGACGACGCTCTCGGAGGCGATGCTCTACGAGGCGGGGGCGATCCGTTCGCTTGGGCGCGTGGATCATAAGGATGCGTTTTTAGACACGGATGCGCAGGAGCGGCAGCGCGGCATCACGATCTTTTCCAAGCAGGCACGGCTTGTCTGGAAGGAGCGGGAGATCACGCTGCTGGATACGCCGGGACATGTGGATTTTTCCAGCGAGATGGAGCGGGTGCTGGGTGTTCTGGATGCGGCGGTGCTGGTGATCAGCGCCACGGACGGAGTGCAGAGCCATACGCGCACGCTTTGGCGTTTGCTTGAGCGTTATGATATCCCCGTAGTTTTATTTATCAATAAAATGGATCTTGCAGGGGCGGATGCCAGGACTGTCATGGTGCAGCTGCAGAAGGAATTGTCCGAGGGCTGCCAGAATTTTTCTGTTCCCCATGACGGGGCATGGATGGAAAATATTGCCATGTGTCATGAGGACTTGCTGGATTCGTATGTTTCACAGGGGGAATTAAAGGATGCCCGGATCGCGGAACACGTACAGAGACGCTCGCTCTTTCCCTGTTTTTTTGGTGCGGCGCTGAAAAGCGAGGGAGTGAGGGAGCTGATGGACGGCTTGGAGCAGTATTTGCCGCAGCCGATGTACGGTGATGCCTTTGGCGCGCGTGTGTTTAAGATTTCACGGGACGGGGCGGGTGTGCGGCTTACGTGGGTGAAGCTCACGGGCGGTGCGCTGCATGTGAAGCAGACTGTGGATACCGGAGGAGATACGCCGGAAAAGGTGAATCAGATCCGTTTTTACTCTGGTGAAAAATATGAGGCGAAGGATGCGGCGGCGGCAGGCGATATCTGTGCGCTGCCCGGAATGGAGCACACGGCGGCGGGCGACGGCTGGGGCGTGCAGACGGACCGGGCGAAGCCGATGCTGGCGCCGGTCATGACTTATCGGCTTGTGCTGCCTGAGGGGTGTGATGCCTTTGTGTTTTTGGGGAAGCTGCGCCAGCTGGAGGAGGAGGACCCGCAGCTTTATGTAGTCTGGAATGAACGCAGGCGGGAGATCCATGTGCAGCTCATGGGAGAGGTGCAGACGGAGGTTTTAAAGGAGCTGATCCGGGAGCGCTTTCATGAGGAGGTTTCCTTTGCCAGCGGGCACATTGTGTATAAGGAGACGGTTGCGGCAATGGTTGAGGGCGTGGGACATTTTGAGCCGCTGCGCCATTATGCGGAGGTGCATCTTCTGATCGAGCCGGGGGAGCCGGGAAGCGGCATTGAGCTTTGCTCCGCGTGCAAGGAGGATGCGCTGGACAAAAACTGGCAGAGGCTTATTTTTACACACATCAGGGAACGGGAGCATATCGGCGTGCTCACCGGTTCACCGATTACCGATGTGCGCATCACACTTCTTTCCGGGCGGGCGCATCAGAAGCATACCGAGGGCGGTGACTTCCGTCAGGCGACGTACCGTGCGCTGCGGCAGGGCATAAAAAAGGCCAGAAGTGTGCTGCTTGAGCCGTATTACCACTTTATTTTGGACGTGCCGAATGAGCAGATTGGGCGGGCAATGGCGGATATCCAGCGCATGAGGGGAAGCTTTGCGCCGCCGCAGGCGGGGGCAGATGCTGCGATGACAAGGCTTGACGGTGTGGCCCCGGCAGAGCAGATGCAGGGATATCTCTCACAGGTGAATGCCTACACGCGGGGCGAAGGGCGGCTGTTTTTAGAGCTGGCGGATTACCGCCCGGTGGAGGAGAGCAGGCAGGAGGAGATTGTCGCAGAGATCGGTTATGACAGTGAGAGCGATCTTGATCATCCTACCGGTTCCGTATTCTGCGCGCACGGTGCAGGGTTTGTGGTGCCGTGGTATGAGGTGGAAAATTATATGCATCTGCCGGGCACCCTCATGCAGGCAGACGGAAATCCTCTGGTGACGGGGCATGTGGATATGGAGGCTTATGAGCAGGAGCTGATGCAGGAGCAGGCGCGCATGGCGGCTGCACGGGCGGCAGCGCGGCCGCAGAAAAGCGCAGGCGGCACTTACGCGGATGAGCAGGAGCTGCAGGAGATTTTTGCCCGCACCTTTGGCGAGGTGAAGCGGCGCACGGGCGCGGGGGATACGAATCTCGGCTATGAAAGATCCGAAAAATCGGTATCCTACGCTTCCCGGCTGCGGCGGCCAAAGGAGTCGGACTATCCGAGAAAGCCATACCGCGCGCCGGAGGAATACTTGATTGTGGACGGCTACAACATAATTTTTGCCTGGGAAGAATTGAAGACGCTTGCGGTTCACAATCTGGACGGAGCCAGAGACCGCCTCAACGACATTTTATGTAATTATCAGGGATATAAGCAGTGTAAGCTCATCGTTGTTTACGACGCCTACAAGCGAAAGGGCGGCGGTGGCAGCGAGCAGGACTACCACAACATTCATCTGGTATTTACGAGGGAGGGGCAGACCGCGGACATGTACATTGAGGAGTATGTGCGCACCCTGAAAAAGAAGGTGAAGGTGACGGTCGCCACCTCGGATGGATTAGAGCAGCTCACGGTCAGCTCCGGCGGTGCGCTTCGCATGTCGGCGGCGGAGCTTTGGCTGGAAATCCAGTCGGCAAAGCAGGCGATCCGGGAGGAATATCTGGACAGGGAATATCCGAAGGGCGGGAAGAACTATCCGTTTGCGGGGTTGTCAGAGAGAAGCTAAGCTCTTTGAAGCCTATGTGGAGAACTACAAGCCGGATTAATCGTTCAATGCGGTTTTGGATATAGTAAAATAAAAGAAACCGTGATACAATAGGCAGAACGGGATGACTTTCTTTTTCAAAGGAGATGAACATATGCCATTGCAGGGTGAAATGATAAAGGGACTGGCGGAAAGGCTGGAGCGTCATGTAATGATAGACGCATTGAGCAAGATTGAATCCATGGAGGAGCTGAAAGAAAATATCGAAAAGCTTCGAGCGAAAAATGAATAAGTAACTCCCTTTATTACCGATGCCTATATAATTCGCCATGTTGTGCTGGACTGTTTGGGTTGTAACTTTGCAATTTATAAAGTTGAAAAGGGATATATTATCTATGGAGAAATTGAAATAACGATGTTGGACTTGGATTTTAAGAAACAATGGTCATTTTCTGGAAAAGATATATTTGTTTCTATTTCAAACAGAGAACCATTTACAATACGTGAAAACTTGATTTGCTTGTACGATTTTGAGAATAACTACTATGAAATAGATTTTAATGGAAAGCAAATCATATAGCTTCCGTGAGTTGTTAAGCGGATGCAAAAACAGTAATTATATGCGCGAATATGTACTATATTTCAAGCTTCGTGCAGTAGGAACACTTTTCCGAAAAGGGAGATAAGTAAATGCCCGGAGGGTGTCAATCAGTTTTTGACACTCTCTTTTGCGTTAAAAGAAACAGGAGAGGTACAAATGAAAAAGAAATCTATCATGGACTATGAGACAGTCGCGCTTGACGACGACAAACATGCGCTGGTGATTATCGACCAGACGAAGCTGCCTTATAAAATGGAAATGCTGGAGCTGACCAGGCAAAAGGATATTTGGAATGCGATTTACCTGCTTCAGGTCAGGGGTGCTCCGGCCATCGGTGTGGCTGCGGCGATTGGCATTTATCTGGCGGCAAGGGAGATAAAGGCAGATACATGGGAGGAATTTTATCCGCAGTTTACGAAGGCAAAGGAATACCTGGATTCTGCGCGCCCGACGGCGGTAAATTTGTCGTGGGCATTGAACCGTATGGACGAGGTATGCCGGGCGAACAGGGATAAGTCCCATGACGAGCTGATTCGGATTCTCCACGATGAGGCGGCAGAGATCCGGGACGAGGATGTGAGGGTGTGCAAAAGCATCGGAGAATACGGGCTTTCCCTGGTGAAGCCGGGGGACGGCCTTCTGACCCACTGCAATGCCGGAAAGCTGGCGACGGTAAAGTACGGAACAGCCACGGCACCGATGTATCTGGGGCAGGAGCGGGGCTACAATTTTCGTATTTATGTAGATGAGACAAGGCCGCTTTTGCAGGGGGCGCGGCTGACCGCGTTTGAGCTGCAGGAGTCCGGGCTGGATGTGACGCTCATCTGTGACAATATGTCCGCCGCCGTGATGAAAAACAGGTGGGTGAACGCTGTGTTTGTGGGCTGTGACCGCGTTGCCGCAAACGGAGATACGGCCAACAAGATCGGAACCTCCGTGGTGGCGGCGGTGGCAAAGCGCTATCATGTGCCCGTCTACGTGTGCGCGCCCACCTCGACCATTGACAGGAACGCGCCTACAGGCGCGGACATTCAGATTGAGCAGCGCTCCGCCGAAGAGGTGACGGAAATGTGGTATAAAGAGCGCATGGCGCCGGAGGGGGTGAAGGTGTTTAACCCCTGCTTTGATGTGACGGATCATGATCTGATTTCGGGTATCATCACGGAGTACGGCATTGCGCGGGCACCTTATGAAACGTCTTTTCAGGAGATTTTTGCGAAAAAGGAGGCTGCGGCAGTTATCCAATCCGGCGATTTTGCTGCATCCGAAGGATAGAAAAAATCTGATTGTTATGTAAGTGGTAGTACCTTCTATCCGGTTTTTATGGGTAGATTATACATGAAAAAGGAAATGGATTTAAGGCGTAGTGCGCCCGAAGGCGCACGTTTTCATCGCCTTTGTCTCACGTATGCAGATTTTTCTGCGCCGTAGACAGCATTAGCTTAATGCGGTTGAGCTGGTTGACCTCGCTGGCACCGGGATCATAGTCAATGGCGACAATGTTCGCCTCCGGGTAGTGGTGGCGGATTTTCTTGATCACGCCCTTGCCGACGATGTGGTTCGGAAGACAGGCGAAAGGCTGGGTGCACACGATGTTTTTGACGCCCAAGTGAATCAGCTCCATCATCTCTCCGGTTAAAAACCAGCCCTCTCCGGTCTGATTGCCAACAGATACGATGGGAGAGGCGTATTTTGCCAGCGTATCGATGTGCGCTGGAGGATCAAAATGCCTGCTCTTCTCGAAAGCGGAGCGCGCCGCAGACCGCAGAAATTCCAGTGCTTTGATGCCAAGCAAGGAGGTGCGGGCAGTTTTTTTGCTCATGCCAAGTTCCTCGGCTTTAAATTTGTTGTTGTAGAGGCAGTAGAGCAAAAAGTCCAGAAGGTCGGGGACGACAGCTTCCGCTCCCTCGGATTCCAAAAGCTCCGCTAGATGGTTGTTGGCTTCAGGGTGGAACTTGACCAGAATCTCCCCGACGATGCCGACCCGTGGCTTCTTCTCCCCGGTGCGGGGAAGTTCGTCAAACTCCCGGATGATCTGGCGGCACATCCAGTTGAACTTGCGGTGGGAGAGCATTTTTTTCTCGGAGACAAACTGCGTCACCCGACGTTTCCATTTGCGGTGCAGTTTGTCTGTGGAACCTTTTACCTTCTCATAGGGGCGCGTGGCGTAGACGCACCGCATGAAAATGTCACCGAAAACAACGGCGTAAAGTCCTCTTTGCAACAGCTTTGGCGTAAAGGTAAAGCCGGGGTTTTTCTCCAGCCCCACCATGTTGATGGAGATGACCGGAATCTGCGGGTAGCCCGCCTTTTCAAGCGCCCGGCGGTAAAAGCCGATGTAGTTGCTGGCGCGGCAGCCGCCCCCCGTCTGGGAAATGATGACAGCGGTTTTGTCGAGGTCGTAATCGCCGCTCTCGATGGCGTGCATGAGCTGGCCCACCACAATCAGAGAGGGATAGCAGGCGTCGTTGTTCACGTAGCGCAGGCCGGAGTTTATGGCTTCCTGGCTGGACACCTCCGGGATGACCAGATGATAGCCCGCCGAGCGGAAAGCCGGCAGCAGCAGCTCAAAGTGGATCGGCGACATCTGGGGGCACAAAATCGTGTAATTCTCCCGCATTTCCTCGGTGAAGAGGACGCGGTCGTGATTTGCGGGCACAATCTTTCTGGCCTTCGGCATGTTTTTCCGCACACGGATCGCCGCGAGCAGGGAGCGCACGCGGATACGGGCGGCGCCGAGGTTATTTACCTCATCGATTTTTAAGCAGGTGTAGATCTTGCCGGATTTTGTCAGAATATCACTCACGCAGTCCGTGGTCACCGCATCCAGGCCGCAGCCGAAGGAGTTGAGCTGGATGAGATCCAGATTTTCCGTTTTTTTCACGTAGTTTGCCGCTGCGTAGAGGCGGGAATGGTACATCCACTGGTCCATGACGATGAGCGGCCGCTCCACGTCTCCGAGATGCGAGATCGAATCTTCGGTGAGCACAGCGATGCCGTAGGAGCCTATGAGCTCCGGAATGCCGTGGTTGATCTCAGGGTCCACGTGGTAGGGCCGTCCGGCCAGTACGATGCCATGTCTGCCGGTGCGGTCGAGGTAGCGCAGTGTCTCTTCTCCTTTTTTCTGCATCAGCCTGCGGACGCGTGAGAGCTCACACCATGCCATGCGTGCGGCGCGGGTCGTCTCGGATGCCGGAACGGCAAATTCTTCCGCGAACACTTCACACAGTTTTTCAGTCAGAGACTCAAGATTCGCAAAAGTTAAAAACGGATTTAAGAACCGAACATCCCCGGAGGTAATCTCGTCCACATTGTTTTTGATATTTTCCGCATAGGAGGTAACGATCGGGCAGTTGTAGTTGTTGTTGGCATCCGGGAACTCGTCTCGCTCGTAGGGGATGCAGGGGTAAAAAATCCAGTCCGCCTTGTGGGCTATGAGCCATGCGATGTGACCGTGGGCAAGCTTTGCCGGATAGCATTCGGATTCGCTGGGGATGGACTCGATGCCCATCTCGTAGATGTCCCGGGTGGACTGGGGGCTTAACAGGACGCGGAATTGCAGCGCCTTGAAAAATGTCGCCCAGAAGGGAAAATTCTCGTAAAAATTCAGCACCCGGGGAATGCCGACGCATCCACGGACGGCTTCTTTTTCAGAGAGCGGCTCGTAATCAAAAAGAATTTTATTTTTAAACTCAAACAGGTTTGGAATGTTATCCCTGTTTTTCTCCCCTCCAAGTCCGCGCTCACAGCGGTTTCCGGTGATGTAACGGCGCGCGCCGTCAAAGCGGTTTATCGTGAGCAGGCAGTGATTTGTGCAGCCCTGGCAGCGGGTGAGCTTTGTGTCGTAGTTCATCGCAAGAATTTCCTCTATGGAGAGCATGGAGGAGGGCTTATCGCCGCCTGCGTGGAAGCGCTCTCTGGCGATGAGTGCCGCGCCAAAGGCGCCCATGATGCCCGCAATATCGGGACGCACAACCTCCACGCCTGCGATGCGCTCGAAGCTGCGAAGCACGGCGTTGTTGTAGAAGGTGCCTCCCTGTACCACCACATGATGTCCCAGCTGCGAGGGGTCGGAGAGCTTGATAACCTTAAAGAGGGCGTTTTTGATGACGGAGTAGGCAAGTCCTGCGGAGATGTCCGCCACGGAAGCGCCCTCCTTCTGCGCCTGCTTTACCTTGGAATTCATAAATACGGTGCAGCGGGTGCCAAGGTCAATGGGATGCTCCGCGAACAGTGCCTCCGCCGCAAAGTCCTCCACGCGGTAATTTAAGGATTTCGCAAAGGTCTCGATGAAGGAGCCGCAGCCGGAGGAGCAGGCCTCGTTGAGCTGTACGCTGTCTACCGTGCGGTTTTTGATTTTGATACACTTCATGTCCTGTCCGCCGATGTCCAGAATGCAGTCTACCTGGGGGTTAAAAAACGCGGCGGCATAGTAGTGGGAAACGGTCTCAACCTCTCCCTCGTCCAGCTGCAGGGCGGCCTTGATCAGGGCTTCACCGTATCCGGTAGAGCAGGAGCAGGCGATGTGCGCGTCCTTTGGCATTTTTTCGTGAATTTCCTTCATGGAGCGGATGGCGGTGGCCAGGGGGCTGCCGTTGTTGTTGCTGTAAAAGGAGTACAAGAGCTTGCCGTCCTCATCCACGAGAGCCACCTTTGTGGTCGTGCTTCCGGCATCGATGCCGAGATAGCAGTTGCCGTGGCAGTCCGAAAGCTCTGCGGTTTCCACGCGGTGTCTGCTGTGGCGCTCCAGAAATTCGTCAAATTCCTTCCGGGATGCAAACAGCGGCTCCATGCGCGCCACCTCAAATTCCATGTGAAGCTCGCCGGTGAGCCGCTCAAGCAGCGCGTCCAGCGTCGTGGCACTCTCCTCCTTGTAATTTAAGGCAGAGCCGATGGCGGCAAACAGATGGGAGGCATCCGGTGTGATTGCGTGGTCGTCGTCCAGTTTCAGCGTGCGGATAAACGCAGTCTTCAGCTCGGAGAGAAAGTGCAGAGGCCCGCCGAGAAATGCCACATGTCCGCGAATGGGTTTGCCGCAGGCGAGTCCGCTGATGGTCTGGTTTACGACGGCCTGGAAAATTGAGGCGGCAAGATCCTCCTTCGTGGCACCCTCATTGATAAGGGGCTGGATGTCGGTCTTGGCGAACACGCCGCATCGCGCCGCGATGGGATAAATCGCCTTGTAGTTTTTGGCGTACTCATTTAAGCCTGTGGCATCCGTCTGGATGAGGGAGGCCATCTGGTCGATAAAGGAGCCGGTGCCCCCGGCACAGATGCCGTTCATGCGCTGCTCCACGTTTCCACCCTCAAAATAGATGATTTTGGCGTCTTCACCGCCGAGCTCGATGGCCACGTCCGTCTGGGGGGCATAGTGGGTCAGCGCGGTGGAAACGCTGATTACTTCCTGCACAAAGGGGATCTCCAGATGCTTTGCCAGGGTAAGCCCGCCGGATCCGGTGATCATGGGCGCCACGCGCAGTGGGCCTGCAGTGTCTTTTGCCTTTTTCAGAAGGGCGGTCAGCGTTTCACGTATATTTGCAAAATGCCGCTCGTAGTCCGAAAAGAGCAGCTCGTCCTTCTCGTTTAGCAATGCCACCTTTACGGTGGTAGAGCCGATATCGATACCTAGCTTATAAAGATTTGTATTCATGGGTATTCACATCCTTTTTA
>CASCGD010000107.1 GCA_949132985.1 uncultured Lachnospiraceae bacterium | reverse complement strand
AAAACCGGATTTGAAAGCCGCAGAAAATAAGGGCTGGAGAATCCGAGAGGCTATAAATAAGGATTGGAGGAAATGTTATGTACGGCAGGCAGTTCATGTGTCATACGAAAGAACGAAAAGGCTGGACATATTGTTCTCTTCAAATTTGGAGGGCGAATTAAAATTATTACAGCAGGCGCATGAACAACATCTTTTTCTTGAAGTTTGTTGTTTATGCGCATTTTTTTGCGAGTAAAGTAGGCAGATAAAAAAGAATTATACCCTCAGTGGACAAGGGGAGATAGGTTACAGTATCAATGAACGTGTCTAGAATGGATTACTATGTGTGAAACATAGAGATATTCGGCAGAATCTGAATATGTTCCGTATAATAAAACCTGCATCAGACCAGTCACAGCAGCTTCCCCGCAATCTCCGAAAGCTTGCGCAGACGGTGGTTGACACCGGATTTTCCAATCGGCGGATCGCACAGCTCTCCCTTTACCTCACTGGACAATGACATACTTCAGATCTCTTGTAATATAATTATTCATCCACGACTCTCTTTCGACTAATTTGTTCTATATTCTTTATTTTAGTCAAAAAACACGAAAAACAAGTGCAATGCAGTGAAAAGATTTCATATTATTATTTTCTTAAACCATTCCAAAGCTCACAACCAAATTTTTATATGTTATTATCACAAATCCAGAAGTAATACAACTAAAAAAATAGTTGAAATATAATGTGTTTTGTATTATACTATATGTGTAACGTAAAACAATCAAAAAAGCGAGGTATTATTGATGAAAAAACACCTAAAACAACTTCTTTGTTCAGCACTCATTGCCGCTATATTTTTATTGACAACGCCAACAACCACTTTTTCTCAGGAAACAGTCCTTCCCTCAGCTAATTTTTTAGCTAAGACTGCTATTGTTACTAATGTCGCCGAAGATGGCACCAATCTTACAGATGATTTACATCCGAACCAGAACACATTTACCCAGGATATCACTCTCAAAATCACGCCACAATCAAATAATAGCATACAAATCAATTCCTCTATTGATAATCGTGAAATATCAGTCCTTGGCACTCCTATGGCAAAATCAGAAAATGAACATGCAATATTTTTCAATGCAATCAGTAATAATCCTTCTTTTGAAGTTGTTAATATGGAATATGTAGATAACGCTGAAACAAATATGTTCTTTAAAAGCTATAAAACCACAAAGAATGCTAATAAAATTCTCAAGTTGTATCTGAAAGATTTGTCAAGCAACACTCGCGACTATATTATTCTGGAATGTTTTGATTACGAAATAACCAATTTCGCTTCAATTATTTCTTCCCTCCCG
Source organism: uncultured Lachnospiraceae bacterium (assembly GCA_949132985.1). Lineage (GTDB taxonomy): Bacteria > Bacillota > Clostridia > Lachnospirales > Lachnospiraceae > W0P33-017. Next base: position 8,580 of record CASCGD010000107.1, on the reverse strand, counting down.
CAAGATACAACTATGGGTGCGTGGGCAGCAAGAGAATTCATTCCTACAAGTTCGGACTTTATTGACATAACTCCTTTAGCAACTCCCTCCAACACACTCCGTACCTATTCCGTTAAATTTCAACATCTTGCATTCGAAGAAACTCATACCATTACTTTAGCAGCAGACTGCACCTATAGTAACATTAGAGTAGGCCAAATGTCAGATATAATCTACCGTATAGAAATTGTTGGAAAAACACTTTCTTGCCCAGGCAGTCCCAGTCTTAACAGCAAGACTGAAAGTTCTCTGCATGTAAATACAGCTGCATTAAGACAAACGACCGTTCCAAATGCTGCGTTTATATCAACTTCTATAAGTGGAAAAGTGCTAAATAGCAGTTCATCAGGTGCGTCTCTCTCTGCGAGTATTAGTATAAATTTAGCAGCTCTTAGTGTTTCCTTATCTATTCCAGTCTCTTTTACAGGAAACAATATAGTAAATATTAACAGCACTTATACAAGTTATGTAAATGGTAGAAATGGCCAATATACACGTTCCATAAAAACTACAATGCAAAACAACTACAAATTAACACAAATTAACCATTATTTTGAAGTTCGCTCAACAATTGCTGACTTTGGAAATGTGTCAAGAAATAGTGCTAATCATAAGGGTACTTGGGATATTACTATTATTAATGCTGCTGATAAATCTACCCAAAGCAAAACGATATCGCAGAATGTCCCTATCGCTATTAAAAACTAATTATTGCGAAGCAAATCTATAGGCTTAGGCAATTGCGCTGCCATTATTAGCTATGGTTATCCTCTTAGGGTTTGAAAACTCTTTACTGTACTACTAACTGCATCCATTTTTTAGCTGAAGCTGTTGCCTAACGACTAGAGACAACAGCTTCATTTTTGTTTTTTGTCCTAAAAACGCAAACGGCGAAAAATACGTACCGCGCATAAAAAAGAAATATGTATATCATGGCTTGAAAAGTAATCGAAAGCCCGTTCCCAATGTATTTTCTCAGTGAACTTTTACTACATTTCTCTCCCAAAGCTATCCAACAAAGTGTAATTGATGTCATAATCAGTTTTTGTTCCTGACATATCCAGATAATATACCCACGGAATTTTTTCGATTTCTACGAGCATTTCCCGCTCCGGCGCTCCTGACTCTTTTATCCGGATCCGTACCTTTTTCGCGTCTCTGTTGCAGCTGACAAGCGCATATCCTTTCTTCCATTTACACATTCCCACCTGCCAGCCAAGCTTGTACATATCAGGGTCCACCATCTCCTCAAACCGATATTTCCCCTCTTCCGTTATGGAAAATTCGGCCGCACAATAAGTAGATACCCTTTCATCCGGTCCCGCCGACGCAACCAGGAGCAGCGCATCGCCATTTACAACGGTCCCGCACTCCCGCAGATCAGACGATATTGCTGCCTCCTGCTGCATAATCTCCAACATTTCATCAGCAGTGCTCACCGTTTTCTCACAGCCGACCAAACATATTATTAGCACTAGACTTAACAAAATAACCACTTTTTTCATCCAGCTTCCTCCACACGAATTTCTAATGCCCGGTACAGATTTCAATCTGCGTCTTCTCATCGCCAAATTCCCCGTCCATCGTCCACGGAATCGCCTGCCTGAACGAAATACACAGCTCGTCGGTCTTAATACTGCTCTGCATCAGACCAGTCACCGCAATTTCTTTGCCAGCTCCGAAAGCTTCCGCAGGCGGTGATTAACGCCGGATTTCCCAATCGGCGGCGTGCACAGCTCCCCCAGCTCCGCCAGCGAGCTGTCGGGATAATTCAGGCGAAGCAGCGCCATCTCACGCAGCGTGGGAGAAAGCCCATCCAGACCGATCTCCTGCTCGATCCGGTGAATGTCCTCGATCTGGCGGCAGGCCGCCCCCACCACCTTACCGATATTCGCGGTCTCACAGTTCACGATACGGTTCACCGAGCCGCGCATCTCCTTTAAAATCCGCACATTCTCAAGATTCATCAGCGCGACATGTGCCCCCATCACATTCAGGGCATCCACGATCTGCGCGCCCTCCTTAATGTAAACGACGTAATACTTCTTGCGCCGCACGATCTTTGCATCCAGCTCAAATTCCTTATATAACTCCTGCAAATGCCCGGCCTGCGCCGGATTCTGACAGACAATCTCAAAGTGGTACGACTTTTCCGGATTGCTGATGGAGCCGGATGCAAGAAACGCCCCCCGCAGATATGCCCGCTTGCAGCAATTTTTTTCCAAAAGCCCCTCCGCGGTGTGCCCCCTGGCCATATCCCCGAAAAGTTTTTTCTCCAGCAGCTCCTTTTTTTCAAGCGCCGCGCCGCCGTCCGCGGCAAACTCCGTAAGCGCCATAAACTCCGCCAGCCGGCAATGCCGTTTGCCATCGATCTGCTTTGCCAGCTCCGCCTTCACCTCACTGGAAAATGACATGCCTTATTTCCCCCTGTGTGCGTCCCGCTCAATATCCCGGTGCTCAATGCGCAGCCCGTAACTGCTCTGCGCACTCAGCCGTCCATGCAAGCCCTCCGCCAGTGTTACCGAACGATGCTTGCCGCCCGTGCATCCGATTCCTATGACTAACTGGTTCTTTCCTTCACTAATATAATTTGGAATTAAGAATCGAATCATATCCTCCAGCTTGTCTAAAAATATATGATACTGCGGGGAAGTCTTGACAAACTCCTGAATCGGCAGATCCAGTCCGGTCAATGGGCGGAGTTCCTCCACATAGTATGGATTCGGCAGAAAACGCACGTCAAACACGAGATCCGCGTCTGTGGGAATCCCGTATTTAAAGCCGAAGGAGAGCACGGTAATATAAAGGTTATCATACGCTTGATTGCTGGCGAATATCTTTTTTAACTCCGCCTGCAGCTCTCTGGTCAGCAGCTGGCTTGTATCCACTATGTAGTCCGCCCGGCGCTTGATCGACTCCACGAGCATGCGCTCCATAGCAATCCCCTTGTCCACCCGTTTGCCCTCCGCCAGAGGATGAATGCGCCGAGTCTCCTTGTAGCGCTTGATGATAACGGAATCGTCACATTCAAGGAAAAGCATCTCAAAGCTTTTCCCCTGTTCCTCCAGCCGGTCAAGTATCGCATTCAGATCTCCGATATTCTGCCCGCTTCTGACATCCACGTTAATCGCAACCTTATCCAGCTCCGGGTCATTCTCCGCCAGCTGGACCACGCTCTCCACAAGGGAAATCGGCAAATTTCCCACACAGAAATAGCCCATATCCTCAATCATTTTGAGCGCCGTACTTTTTCCGGAACCGGACATCCCCGTTAAAATGACACACTTCATACTCCCCGCCTCCTCTCCATACCTGTTTCCTGCACTACAGATCAAAGCCCTCGCTGCAAGCAACGGATTATCACGCTTGCAGCGCTGCTTAAGCAGCGGTGTATTTGACCTTCGCAGAATTCTCCGAACGCCCGTGCAAACATGTCTATTCTCCTCATTGCTCGCAGAAATAAAATTTTGATTTGAAATATGTTCCGCAAATCACCCCAGACCTGCATCCCCGGAAAATCCCAGCAGCCGCACCTCCGGCTCCAGCTCCACACCGCTCATCTCCTTCACACGCCCGCGCACCTGCTGCATCAGCTCTATAATGTCGGCTGCACACGCGGCTCCCCGATTGATGACAAAACCGCAGTGCTTCTCGGATACCTGCGCATCCCCCACACGAAAACCGCGAAGTCCCGCCTCCTCAATGAGTTTTCCCGCAAAATAACCCTCCGGTCTTTTAAATGTACTTCCCGCGCTGGGGTATTCCAGCGGCTGCTTTGCGACACGTTTTTCTTTCAGCTCCTCCATGCGCCCGCGAATCTCTGCTTCGTCGCCGGGGCCGAGAGAGAGCACCGCCTCTAAAACAAGCTCTTTCTCCCGCATCATGCGGCTGTGCCGGTAAGAAAGCTCCAGCTCCTCTGCCTTGCGGTCGATGACCTGGCCGCTTTTTGTCAGAACGCGCACCCCCGTCAGAATATCTTTCATTTCTCCGCCGTAGGCCCCCGCATTCATCACAACTGCGCCGCCCACCGAGCCGGGAATGCCCGCTGCGAACTCCATGCCTGATAAGCCGCAGCGCGCCGCGGTATTTGCAGTCTCCGAGAGCAGCGTCCCCGCCTGCGCAAAAAGCGTCGTCCCTTCTACACGGATACCGGACGCGCATTTTCCCATCTCCAGAACAACTCCGCGCAGGCCTTCGTCAGACACAAGAAGATTGCTTCCGTTTCCTATGATAACAAGCGGCAGACGAAAGCGCCTGCAAAGTGCTACCACCTCCGGTATTTGCCCGATATTCGGTGTCAAAAGGTACTCCGCCGCGCCGCCCACACGAAATGTGGTGTGGCGGCTCAGCGGCTCCTCCCGCTTGATCTGCGCTTCGGACAAAAGCGCGGCAAGCTCCTGCTCAAACCGTTTTTTGTCTCTATCCATCGATTTTAAAACCTATGCTTCCTTCAAAAATACGATATAGCCCCTGTATGCCTCGTACAGATCTACCTTGCTGATAATCTCCCACGGCGCATGCATGTTCATGACAGCAACACCGCTGTCGATCACTTCCATTCCATAATTTGCCAGAATATAGGCGATCGTCCCTCCGCCGCCCTGATCCACCTTACCAAGCTCCGCGGTCTGGAAAGCCACTTTATGGTCGTCAAAGATACGGCGCAGCCTTGCGACGTATTCCGCGTTCGCATCGTTGGAGCCGGACTTTCCGCGGGAACCTGTATATTTATTAAATACGACACCTCTGCCAAAATATGCCCCGTTTTTCTTTTCTGTAACCGAAGGAAAATTCGGATCATAGGCCGCGCTCACATCCGATGAGAGCATTTTGGAGTTCTGCAGGGCACGGCGAAGTGCAAGACCGCTGTCACTCCCGAGAAGCGCCAGTATTTCTGCTACGGCATTCTCGAAAAATCTTGACTGCATGCCGGTGGCTCCCACGCTTCCGATCTCCTCCTTGTCCACCAGCAGGCACGCGCTGGTGCGCTTCGGCTTCTCCATCTGCAAAATTGCCTCGAAGGAAGGATAGGCGCACACCCGGTCATCGTGCCCGTAGCCCATGATCATGCTGCGGTCCATCCCATAATCCCGCGCCTCCCCGGCAGGAACAACCTCGATCTCCGCCGACAGGAAATCCTCCTCCTCAATGTCATACTCCGCCTTTAACAGCGCCAAAATCTGCGCCTTTGCGCGCTCCTTCTCCTCGTTTTCTCCGTCATCCTTCTTCTCGGCGGGCAGGCTTCCGACCAGCACATCGAGATTCTCGCCCTCGATGACCTTGTTCGCCTTTTTTTCCATCTGCTCAGCTGACAGATGGATGAGCAGATCACTCACGCCGACCACCGGATCTTTCGGCTTGTCTCCGATATTGATCTCTACCACGCTGCCGTCCTTTTTCGCCACAACGCCGTGCAGTGCCAGGGGAAGCGTCACCCATTGATACTTCTTCACGCCTCCGTAATAGTGCGTGTCGAGCATCACAAGATCCGTGTCCTCATAGAGCGGATTTTGCTTTAAATCCAGCCGCGGCGAATCAATATGCGCGCCCACAATATTCATACCGTCGCACAAAGGCTCCTCGCCGATGACAAACAACGCCATGGATTTTCCCATCTGGTTATAATAGAGCCGGTCGCCCGGCACCAGGGTCCGCCCGGTCTTCACCGCATCGCTTAAGTTCACAAAACCGGCCTTTTTTGCCCTGGCCTCGAAGGTTTTTATGCACTCGCGCTCCGTCTTGTTCTCCGACAAAAATTTGCGGTAGCCTTCTGCAAAATCGAATACCTCTTTTTTCTTTTCCCCGGGATAAGCATCCCACGCCTTGCTTCGTTCCATTTGTTTACATCTCCTTTTCATACTTTAATTTTATACTCACAAGCATACTTATTTATTTGCCAAATCATTTGATGTTTTGCCCAAGATAGCGGAGAGCTGCCGGCAAATCATTTGGCTTGCGGATATACACTTCCCTACTCGCCGTCCTCATCGGAATTCATGCTTTTCGTCAAATTTGCCTGCACACGGCGGTACAGCTCCTGAGCCGCATTGTAGCCCATCTTCTTTTGCCGGTGGTTGACCGCCGCCGTCTCACAGATAACCGCAAGATTTCGTCCGGGACGAATCGGCAGCGAATGACACACGACCTTGTTCCCCAAAAACTCCGTATACTCCTGATCCATGCCCAGACGGTCATACTCCTTATCCTTGTGCCAGTCCTCCAGCTTGATGACCAGATCGATCTGCTGCTTATCCTTCACACACTCCACGCCGTAGAGTGACTTTACATCAATGATCCCGATACCCCGCAGCTCGATAAAATGCCGCGTCACCGCCGGGGAAGTCCCCATGAGCGTCGTGTCATCGATGCGCTTGATCTCCACCGCATCATCCGTCACAAGGCGGTGTCCGCGCCTGATCAGCTCCAGAGCCGCCTCGCTTTTACCAATGCCGCTCTCTCCCATAATCAGCAGCCCCTCGCCGTACACATCCACCAGTACGCCGTGAATCGTAATACATGGAGCCAGCTCCTCGTTCAAGGTACGAATCAGCTCTGCGGTTACGGCAGACGTGGCCCGCTCCGTGCCGAGCACCGCCACATTATGCCTGGTCGCCGCCTCCAGAAAATCGTCGTCCGGCTGAAACCCGCGGCAAAATACAACACAGGGAATATCAAAGCTCATAAACTTGTCGTAGGCTTCCTTTTTCTTTTCCTTCGCCACCTGTTGCAAATAGGCAAATTCCACCATGCCGATGATCTGCACACGCCTCTCGGCAAAATGCTCAAAATATCCGTGGAGCTGCAGTGCCGGGCGGTTAATTTCAGAGGCACACACCTTTTTCTTCCGAAGGTCTACCTCCTCGGTTAAATTTTTGTAATCCAACAAACGCGCAAGCTTTGCGACAGATACTTCCTTTTGTGTCATCATGGCCTCCTTCCTCTAAAGTAACACCCGTTCCCGGGCATTTCACCGGAAGGCATTTCAGAAATCTTTCGTATTTTGCCTTCCTCCTGTACTTCCATTTACGCTTCTACTTTCCACTCTACGTCACACACACGGATAAGTCAACTATCCCGTGCTATATCTTTGCCATCCGGCTCATTATGAAAAAAATCATACACCGCCTGTGCCGCCCGTTCATTCATCGAATCAGCATCGGCAAGCTCCTCCACGCTTGCCTTTCGAATCGCATCGATCGATAAAAATTTGCGCATCAGCGCCTTGCGTCTCGCCGGTCCGATGCCCGGTATATCATCCATCACAGAGTGCACCTGCTCCTTGCCGCGCAGAGAACGATGATACTCAATAGCAAATCTGTGCGCCTCGTCCTGAATGCGCGTAATCAGGCGAAACGCCTCGCTGTGACGGTCAATGGGCAGCTCAACATTATTATAGTATAACCCTCTCGTGCGGTGATTATCATCTTTTACCATACCGCACACCGGAATGCTCAAATGCAGCTCTTCAAGCACCTGCAGCGCCACGTTCACCTGTCCTCTGCCGCCATCCATGAGAATCAGGTCAGGAAAACGCGTAAAGCTGCCGTATTCCTCGTCAAGCGCACGCCCTTTTCGCTCCTCGCGTTCCTTTAAGCCGTGGGCAAAACGACGCGTCAGCACCTCATGCATCGACGCGTAATCATCCGGCCCCGACACCGAACGCAGCTTAAACTTGCGGTAATCGCTGCGGCTTGGCTTTCCCTTTTCGTAGACCACCATGGAGCCGACAGACTCAAAGCCATTCGTGTTTGAGATATCGTACGCCTCCAGCCGCCGGATCTGCTCTCTCGGCAGCAAAAGCAGGTCGGCCAGCTCTTTCACCGCCCCGATCGTGCGGCCCTCCTCACGCTTGATCTTCTCTCTGTCCTGCGTCAGTACAATCATCGCATTTTTCTCCGCAAGCTCCACCAGCTTCTCCTTCACGCCGCGTTTCGGCACCCGCAGATACACACGCTGCCCCTTCTTGTCCGTGAGCCACTCCTCGATGACGGCGCGCTCCGCAATATCCGTCTGCAGCATCAATTCCCGCGGAATGTAGGGCGTCCCTGCGTAAAACTGCTTGATGAAGGAGGAGAGTATCTGCGCCGGACTATCCTCGTTCACGATGCGCAGATAAAAATGATCCCGCCCGATCATGCGACCCTCGCGGATAAAAAAGATCTGCACCACCGCATCCCTCTCATCATACGCCAGCGCCAGAATATCCCTGTCCTCGCCGTCCGCATGAGTAATTTTTTGCTTTTGTGCGATCTGTTTCACACTGTTTCGCAGATCCCGATACTCCGCCGCCTTCTCAAAATCCATATTTTCGGCGCTGTCCGCCATCTTCTGCTCCAGCATCTGTAAAATCGGCTGATAACGTCCGTTTAAAAAATCCAGAACGCCATCGATCTGTTTTCGGTACTCCTCCTCTGATATGTAACCCTGACAGGGTGCCTGGCACTGATGGATGTGATAGTTCAGGCAGGCGCGCTCTGCGCCGATATCTTTCGGAAGCTTGCGGTTGCAGGTGCGCACCTGAAAAAGCTTATGAATCAGTCC
>CASCGD010000106.1 GCA_949132985.1 uncultured Lachnospiraceae bacterium | reverse complement strand
TGGCAAACAGAGAACGCAAAAACGAGTTAAAAATATATCTAAGTGACGATGAGCAGTACATACTGGAACAGAAAGTAAAAGCCTCCGGCATGAAAAGCAAATAAAACCAGTTCGTATGCGGCAGAACCACACGAATCCCCATCATGCCAAGTTCGGCTAACCTTTTCCTGTTTTCTTCGGAAAAACACGCCAGCTTATCAATCTCTGCCGCCAATGACGCAACCTCATTCACACCAAATTCGTAAATGAGGTCAATTACATTTTGCTCGTCCCCAGTATTGATTAACCTTTAAACCATTTGATTAAAGATATATAATTTTACATGAAACCACCTCGTAAATAACGATGCCGAGTTTCATGATATCTTATTCCTCCATTTTTACTCAAAATAAAAAGCCTTAACGGCTATGACAGTATCGCATAGTAAGGCTCAAAAGTAAATTGCAGGATTTGACTTGCCCTTTCTTTTCGGGTATTAAGGTTCAACCAATTCCATATGCAAAGTATCTCCCTTCGTCAATACAAATATCATGAATTTCCGGCCTTCGCTATATCAAAAACGGGGTCTCAAAAGAGGCCCCGTTTTGTTCTGATTTGAACGGCCTTTGCCATATCCGTATCTTCCGGCATCAGCCCTCAATCGCGATATAATGTTTTTTGTCCTCGACGACCTTCTGCTCCTGCTTCGGAAGATGAAAGGTCAGAATCCCGTTCTCATACTTCGGGTGAATGTCCTTCTCCGTCACTTGGTCCCCCACATAAAAGCTGCGGCTCATGCTTCCGGAGTAGCGTTCGCGTCTGACGTAACTGCCGCGCTCATTCTTCTCGTCGCGATTCATGCTCTTTGCCGCGCTGACGGTCAGGTAACCATTGTCCAGCTCCATCCTGATCTCATCCTTCTTAAACCCGGGCAGATCGATGTCAACCTCGTAAGCGCCGTCCAGATCCTTCACATCGGTTTTCATTACGCTGTTTGCATTCTTTCCGTACAACGTCCGGTTAATATCCGGAAACGCGAAATCCTCCATAAAACTGTCAAACAAATTTTCTCCAAAAATACTGGGCATTAACATAAGTCATATCTCCTTCCATTCGTGATTATAAAATTGTTGGCACGATCGGAAAATCCGAGGTGTTGTGTTCACTTTTTGGGATTCAAATATTGCTCCTTCCCTGTTGTGATATCATCATATCACTTTTATTAGCACTCGTCAACATCGAGTGCTAATAAAAGTGTGAACATTTTGTGAAATCAAAAGAAATTGTATGCAGAATTGAATGATTTCATTCATCAGATATTTTTTATGCCGGGACAACCCCCGTCTTTTTAGAGAAACTTAGCCAGATGCCTGATCAGCACCTCCACATCAACCGGTTTGGCGATATGTGCATTCATGCCCGCGTCATACGCGGCCCGACGGTCCTCGTCAAACGCATTCGCTGTCATGGCAAGAACCGGTATCATGGAAAGCCGCGTATTTCCCAGACTTCGTATTTTGCGCGCAGCCGTATAGCCGTCCATGACCGGCATCTGGATATCCATCAATACCGCGCTGTAATAGCCTGGCTCTGTTTTCGCCACCTTGTCTACCGCCACCGCTCCGTTCTCCGCCTCATCCACCACAAACCCCGCCTCGCCGAGAAGCTCCGAGGCAATCTCACGGTTGATGTCATTGTCATCTACCAGCAAAATCCGCTTTCCTGCCCAATGCTTTTCCTGCTGTAACGACGACTCCTGATCCGCTGGATGCGACACCGGTTTCGAATCCGAGGACGACACATCCTGCAGGCGAAGCATCAGATTGACCACAAACTCCGTCCCCTTCCCCGGCTCACTGGTCACTTTGATCGTGCCGCCCATCATATCGACCACATTCTTCGTAATGGCCAGGCCAAGTCCGGCGCCCTGAACACCGCTGAGAGTCGTATTACTCTCCCTCTCAAAGGGTTCGAACACATGATCCAAAAACTCTGGCTTAATGCCGATACCGGTATCCTTCACACGAAATTCATAGTTTCCATATTCCTCGGTAACGCCGGGTTTCTCGGCGATGCGCATACTCACGGTGCCGCCCGGTTTCGTAAACTTAAACGCATTGCTGAGCAAATTGATCATTATCTGGTTCAGACGCAGCTTATCGCAGAAAATATTTTCATTTTTTACGCCAATTGTGTCAATGAAAAAATCCAGCTGCCCGGAGGACACCTCCGCCTCCATCATGTTCCGCAGATCACACAATATCTCTGTCAGATTGCATGCCTGTTCATCGATATGTATCTTTCCGCTCTCAATCCAGCTCATGTCAAGTACGTCGTTAATCAGCGACAGAAGGTGACTGCTGGAAGCCGAGATCTCTTTCAAATATTTGCGCACCTGCTCTTTATTATCCAGATGCAGCTCTGCCAGCGTGGTAAATCCCATAATCGCATTCATCGGTGTGCGTATATCGTGGGACATATTGGAAAGGAACGTGCTCTTCGCCCGGTTTGCCCGCCTGGCCTGCTCCAGCGCATCCTCCAAAAGTCTGCGCTGCTGCTGCTCCTTTTGGATAATATGCTCAATACTGCGAATCGTCAGAGTCGCCGACAGCGGTTTACCGCCCACGCGCTCCACAATCGTAAATACCGTAGCGCACCACTCCGGCTGTTTGTGTCCGATCAGCCTGCGGCGATACTGAAACTCTACACTGTCCTCTTCACGCAGCGCTTTCACCACATTTTGCGGATGCAGCAGGCACGCCACACAGCCCTCCTCCTCTTCGAGAATCCGCCCCGTCTTCACATGGCGGTCAATCGCAGCCGTATAGTCCCCCGTCTCCTGCGCATTGTGGGAATCCGGATAAATCATATGATATTCATTGCGCTTGAAATCGACCATGTAAATTTCCACATAGGAATACATCGTACTCTCAAGGGCGCGCTGCAGCATTTTACGCTCTTCAGCCAGCAGCTCCATCTGACGCTTTTGCTGCATTTCATCTGCAATGCGCTCCGTAATATCCGAGATAAACACGTAAAAAACGCCATGTCCTCCTTTATTCCGAACGAAATGTCCATAATCCTCAACCCACCGGATCTCACCGGTTTTCGTTTTGATGCGGTACTCCACATAGTCCATTCCGCTTCCGCTTTCCCGAATCTGCAGAGCGATGGAGGACTGTACCCGCTCCACATCCTCTTTCAGAATCATACCGGAAAACGTATTGCCGGTAAGCTCGAAAAACTCCTCCTTTGAATCGCACCCAAAGAGACGCAGTACTTCATCATTCACGTAAAGAATCGTTCCTGCCTCGTCCGACTCATAGATAAAAAATCCCCCCGGTATCCCTGTTACGATCTCCTCCATTGCAAAACTGCCGATCTTTTCCAATAAACAGTCCTCCCTGTGTGTAATTTTCATGACTTATACTGACAGGCACTGACATTTGCCAATAACTCTGACAATTGTCACACTAATCCCTTGTCTCTATCATTAATATCTTTCCCTCTGAAAATGAGAGCTCCGCTGTTTCATCCGCGATCTGATTGCTGATTCCAAGCGTAATATCCTCTGTGAGCGTCGCCTCGTTCAGGGGATATTTCATGCCCCGCAGCGTCACGCCATATGCAGTACCCCCAAAGGGGAGAAGCGATATAAAATCGCCGTACTGCCCGTCTTTTGTGACCGTATAGCTCCCCGGTGTAAGCAGCCGTATCCGGTTGTGTGCATCCAGAAGAAACATCCGCACACCCTCTGCAAGCGCAAGGGCCAGAAGCTGAATGTTTCCGAGCATATGGTCGATGCGGTTTCCGCCTGTCGCCCCTGCCAAATCGATCCGTGACGGCCCAAATAAAAGTGCACGGCGCACGGCAAGCTCCGTATCCGTCCAGTCCTTTTCCGCCGAAAACTGCTCAAAGCACACGTCCGCCTGCTCCCTGAAAAATTCCACCGTATCCCTTCCCGCAGAATCAAAGTCACCGAGCACCAGATCCGGAAGGCGGCCGTTTTTCCTGAAAAATTCGATGGCGCTGTCACAGGCGATGACAGTTCCGTAATTATTTTTGTCAAGCAGCTCCAGCACAAATACATCCTCAATGCTGCCGCCGCTGACAATCAATATACTGTTTTCACTCATATCATGCACTCGTCTAATACCTGTTTTTTTCCTGTTCCTTTAACTCCCCATAGAGCTGCACATAGTTCTCATAGCGCAGCTTCGAAATTTCACCCTCTAGCAGCGCCTGCTTCACGCCGCAGTCCGGCTCGCCGATATGGCTGCATCCCTGAAACCTGCACTGCGGCTCATATGCCGCAAACTCGCGGTAACAGTGCTGCAGCTCCTCCTTGTCCATCTGCGGCAGATACAGCGACGAAAAGCCCGGCGTGTCCATAATGTAGGAATTTCCCTCGATATGGATGAGCTGTGTGTGCCGCGTCGTCTGCTTTCCTCTTTTTATTTTCTTTGAGAGAGTCCCCGTCTCCATCCTGACATCCTGCTGCAAACGGTTGATGAGCGAGGACTTCCCGGCACCGGAAGGTCCCGCGATGGTCGTGGTCTTTCCCCGCAGATGCTTCATAATCCGATCAATCCCCTCATCATTTTTTACGCTGATAAACTCTACCGGACAGCCGCAGGCCGCATACTCCGCCTCGTAGCGCGCCCGCCTGCTGCCGTCGTCCAGATCGGCCTTGTTAAAGCAGATGCACACCGGCACCTGTCGGCGCGCCATGAGCACTAAAAACCGGTCCAGCAGATTAAAATGCGGGTCCGGGTCCGCCAGCGCAAACACGATCAGAGCCATATCCACGTTGGCGACCGCCGGACGGACAAGCTCGCTCTTTCGCGGCAGGATGCGGACCAGATTGCCCTCCTTATCCGCCTCATCAGTCACATCGATCTCCACCATGTCCCCCACCAGAGGCTTTACACCCAGCTTTCGGAAAATTCCCTTCGCCTTACATTCATAAATTCCGGATTCCACTACATGAACGTAGTAAAATCCGGAAATTGCCTTTAAGATCTTTCCCTGCATATATCAAAAGCCCTCAGACTAGTTCTGCTTATCGAACGAAACAGTCTTTTTCTGCGTGCTGCTCGTCACATTGCCTTCCTCATCCTCCATAAGCCACTCGATGATAAGCGTACCTTTATCGCACGTCAAATTCATCACATCGATCTGGAACGGGAAGGAAGCAGCGGACACGTTCGGCCATGACTCCAGCACATTTCCGTTCGGATCCACGAGCTGAATATTTGCGGCGACCACGGTATCATCCGCCGGAAGCTTGATATTTAACCAACACCGATAAAACACTTCCTTCGGCCCGAGACTGACCGTAAAGCTGACCGTCGTTCCACTGTAGACGGTCTTGCCCGCCACCTCGCTCTGGCTGATGACCTGTCCCTCCGGCACCTCATCGTCGTACTCGGAGTTTACGGTTCCGGGATTTAAGCCCGCATCCTCTAAAAGCTGGCGCGCCTGCGCCTCCGTTTTCTTTCTCAGATCCGGCACCGTCACGGACTTCTTGCCCTGGCTCACCACGATCGTCACCTTTGTGCCCTCGGCTACCATCTGCCCGCCCTCCGGCGACTGACGGATCACCGTCCCCTCCGGAATCGTGTCAGAACTCTCATATTCCCTGGTGTAATCGAGCTTCGCATCCGTCAGCATTCCGATGGCCGCCGTATCCGTGTAGCCCACAACCTTCGGGACAGATACCTCGCTCTCTCCCTTCCCGCTGCTGACCACAACCCGGACCGTTGTGCCCTCATCCACCATGTCTCCCTCCTGAATGTTCTGGGAGATGATCTCGCCCTCCTCGTACTCCTCGGACTCAGCGGTATCCGCCTGATAGATTTTCAGCCCCATATCCTCCAGCTGCCTTTTTGCATCGTCAAAATTTTTGCCCCGCAGGTCAACCATCTCGATCTGCCCGGACTCCTCCTCGATCTGGTCATCCGGCACCTCTTCCTCGCTGTCATCTTTGCCCCCGCCAAAAAGCCCTGCGATACTGCCGATCAGATAGATAATAATTATGATAATAATGACCGCAGTGACAATGCCGAGAATCGTGACTGCCTTCTCCATCTTTGGATTTAAAAAGCCGCCCTCATCTTCATCCTCCTCGTCGTCCAGATCGTCATCGTCATCATAGATTTTTCTCGACACCGGACCCTCTGTACCCGCATAATTTTTTCGCTGCGACTGCTCCTTGATGCCGCGCACCTCATCCTCCCGGATCACGGTCGTCTTTGCCTGATTGATTGCATTGTCGATCACCACAAAATCACTGTCCGGGTCCATCAGAGCACGCTTTAAATCCACCAGCAGATCAGCCATGAAGCCGTAGCGGCGATCCTGGCTTTTCTGCGTACATTTCAAAATAATTTTTTCCAGGCTGATGGGCAGCTGCGGCGCGTAGGCCGAGGGCGCCACCATCTCCTCCTGCAGGTGCTGAATCGCGATGGAAACCGTCGTATCCCCGTCGTAGGGCACGCGCCCCGTCACCATCTCATACATGACGATTCCGAGAGAATAGATATCGCTTTTGCCGTCCACAAAGCCGTTGCGCGCCTGCTCCGGCGAGGTGTAGTGAACGCTTCCCATCACATCGGAGTGAATGGTGTTGGATGTGGCCGCCCGGGCAATACCGAAATCCGTCACCTTGACCTTTCCCTCGTGGGAAATCATAATGTTCTGCGGCTTGATATCCCGGTGTATGATCTGATTGTTGTGCGCCGCCTCAATGCCTCTAGCCACCTGAATCGCAATGCTGATCGCTTCTTTGTAGTTGAGCTGGCCTTTTTTCTCAATATAGGTTTTCAGCGTGATGCCTTCCACATATTCCATCACGATAAAATGCACATGCTCCTCGCTGCCCACGTCATAGATATTTACGATATTCGGATGCTGAAGACCCGCCGCGGACTGTGCCTCCGTGTGGAACTTTGTCACAAAGTTGACATCCTCCGCAAACTCCTGCTTTAGCACCTTCACTGCAACAAAGCGTCCGAGTACCTGATCCT
Organism: uncultured Lachnospiraceae bacterium; assembly: GCA_949132985.1. Lineage (GTDB taxonomy): Bacteria > Bacillota > Clostridia > Lachnospirales > Lachnospiraceae > W0P33-017. Next base: position 2,916 of record CASCGD010000106.1, on the reverse strand, counting down.
TTGCCTTGTACACATCCGACATGCCGCCGGCTCCGATCTTTTCCAGAATTTCATAGCGGTCTGCGACAAATGCTCCGATTTCTATCATATCATCCTCACCTCAAAATCCCGCAGCTGCCTCCTGCTCAGCGGCTGCACATTTTCCATTCTTCATAGTCTATATCTCAATAATCGCGACGGTAATATTATCCTTTCCACCGCCCCGGTTCGCAGCCTCCACCAGACGCTGCACTTTTTCCACCACATCACGTCCGGTCCGGACAATCTGGCAGATATCCATGTCATCCACCATGTTGGAAAGACCGTCCGAACACATAAGAATCACATCTCCGGAATCTACATGCTCCTCAAAAAAATCGATCTCCAGATCCTCAAAAGCCCCCACCGCCCGGGTAATAATATTTTTATCCGGATGGTATCTCGCCTCGGATGCGTTCATCTCTCCCATGCGCACCATCTCCTGCACCAGCGAATGGTCCTTTGTGATCTGCTCAAGCTCCTCCCGCAGCAGATAAAGCCTGCTGTCACCGATATTCGCCACGTACATACAGTCGTCGATGATGGTCATAATCACGGCCGTAGTTCCCATACCCGCCATGCTGACGTCATTTTTTGCCAGCGCCATCAGACGTGCGTTCGCCTTTGTCACCGCCCCGCGAATCAAATCCACAGGGCTTGTCATTGGGGCCTTCTTTATATATTCCACAATCTGCTCCACCGTATACTTGGACGCAAAATCTCCTGCGTTATGGCCGCCCATACCGTCTGCCACGATAAAGAGATTCGGAAGATTTCCCACCGGACTCTCAGACGTGTACACGTAATCCTGATTTGATTCTCTCACCCTTCCGACATCCGTCAGGGAAAATGTCTTCATCCTTTTATCGCCTGCCTTTCCTCTCGGGTATAGGTTCAAGTAAACACAATACCCCATAATTATTCTTTATACTATCACACAGGCAAAAAAAAAGCAAGCGGAGCAAAAAACGATCACTATGAACCGCTCTGACTGCCGGCAAACCCTCGGCCGGTTTCTTGAAATCGAAAATAGTTTGTGTTATGATTCATTTAATAATTACATATCTTCATGGGAGGTGAAATCATGGAAAGAATCAAAGGTTTGAACCGCTATCAAAAAGGTATCCTGATCATTATGACCGCCATGGCACTGGTATTTGCGGTGGTTTATCTCATGACGATCTCACGCGTCGGATTTGAATATCAAGGCGCGATTCTTGTTCCGCATCAGGAAAACGGCGGCACGGTGTACTCCGGTAAAATCCAGGGGAAGCGGGCGCAGTTTACGGTGTCGGATGATCAAACCGTTGTATTTTTGCACGGCGGTAAAACCTATGGTCCTTATACGGTAAAAGAAGACTCTTCGGCGATTCCCAAGGAAACAGACGCAGCAGAAGATATGACCGGTATGACTGATATGACCGGTGTGGAAATCTGCAAAGGAAACGATATTCTGTTTCGCGGAGGCGTTTTGGAATTTCCAGATTCCCTCTTCTGGCTGTACAATGAGGACGGAACCCCGGCTGACTTTGGAATTTTCTCTACAGACAGCGATGGAACCAGGCGGGACGAAAACGGGAATGTCATTGACCCCGCAGAGCCGACTGCATCTGCCATACTGGAACTGCTGAACGATCCCAAACTGACACATAAGGGCGAATGGCCCGCATGGTGGGCAGCTGCATTTTTCTGTGTCCTCAATACACTTACCATTTTGTTTGCAGATGAGCTGTTCCGCTGGAATCTGTCATTTCTGATTCGCAATTCAGACGGTGCAGAGCCTTCTGACTGGCAAATTGCAGGAAGGTACGTCAGCTGGACGATTCTGGCAGTTATGGCATTTGTAGTCTTTATGATGGGGCTGAAGTAGCACAGCTTCCGGTTTTTGAGGAAATTTGCAGAACGCCTCAATTGGGATTTATCGGCAGTGATCCGGGATAGCGCACTGCCCTTTCCGTCATAAAAGAGACGACCCGGACCTTCCTGTCTATCAGCGAACCGATGACACTCACCGTCTTTCCCACCGTAAGTGCCGCAGCGATTGTCCCAATCCCAAGACCCTCAAAGGAACCAAGAAAAATTCCGGTCATGCCCGCCGTGAGTGCCAGACAGGATAAATCAAAGAAAACCTTAATCCTGGCGTAGGAAACACCGGTAATCCCGGACAGCTCTCGGGGAAACAGATCGGTGGGCACAATGGGCAGTCCGCAGCGGTTCGAGAGCGCAATGCCCACGCAGATCAGCGCATATCCAACGAAAAAGTAAAAAAAACTGCAGGCAGGTGCATCCGGCAAAGCATAAATCCAGAACCCATGGAAATCCAGAAGTATTCCAAAGCCAAAGCCGACAACAAAACTGAACAGATATTGCGGAACAAACTTTCTGCGCAAAAACATCAGGCTTATCACCAGAAAGCCCTGAAACAGATACGTCCAGGTTCCAAGCGACAACTGCGCAAGCACTGCCGAAAAGGCATAGGGCACACTGGAAATGGCAGAAATCCCGGCCCCCGAATATATCATAAAAGAAACACCCATACTGCTGATATAAACGGCTGCCAGCAGCACAAGCTCGCCCCTCCAGATATGTTTCCTGCGATTCAGTAAATGTTCCATTTCAAATATCCTCCTTAATTTCTCGTTCCTTGGTATACCTCCGGGTATTTCCTTCTGGTTCCCTGCACTTATTTTCTGCATCTTAGTGTAATTCACAATCTTTAAAAGATCAAATTAATTATTTTTATAAAATTATAGATTTTATCTATCAATTATGGCATGATATAGATGCTTGGTAAATACAAACAGAACGCGGCGTATGAGTATGCGGTTCGTGGACGCGGTTACTATTACTCCGGCGGTTAAATGTCGACGAATTTTACGCAGAATAATTTTTCATCTG
>CASCGD010000105.1 GCA_949132985.1 uncultured Lachnospiraceae bacterium | reverse complement strand
GTGCCGCCGCCCGCCAGAAAGCTGTATTGTTCCTACTAATTGGGGATAACACAGGTGACATCCGGCGGCGGAGCCGTTCTCCCCACCGGGGAAGGCACCACAATGATATAAGGCGCCCCCACAATTGCCGCCCAGTCCGCGCTGTCAGTCAGATACTGAACCGCCTTTTGTGCGATCGCGTCATCCGACGCGCTCAAATCCCGCTCTTCCGAAAAAATCCCGCAGAGCGAGGTACATTTCATGTCATATTTTTTCATGAGAGCCATCATCTCTTCCGCGCTCAGCGTATCGGGCTCCGCTGCAAACTCAATGCCGTCATACCCGTATTTTTTCAGCCGGCGAAAACTGTTCTCGATCGGCTCGTTACCGAGAATCCACTGCGTCATACTATATTGAAACATGCACGTCCCTCCACTATTTCGTATTTAAAGCGGCGTCAAAAGCCACCTCTGACGGTGAAAAATTCATCTTTCGGACATATTCCAGCGCCTCTTTCGCGCCGAACACCCGATCCATGCCCGAGTCCTCCCACTCGATGGAGAGCGGCCCCTCGTATCCCATCTCGTTTAATTCCCGGATGATCCCGTCAAAATCCACGTCTCCGTGCCCGATGGACACAAAATTCCAGCCCCGCCTTGTATCTCCGAACTCCAGATGTGAGCCTAAAATCCCGGCTCTGCCGCTGCGGTTCATCTTGACATCCTTCATATGTACGTGGTATACCCGGTCCGCAAAATCGTGCAGAAATGCAAGCTCATCGACGCCCTGCCATACGAGATGGCTCGGATCAAAATTAATGCCCAGCGTCCCGCGGTGCGAGAATCGCTCCAGCAGCCGTTTTGTCGAATAGTAGTCGAATGCAATTTCCGTGGGATGCACCTCCAGCGCGAATTTTACCCCGCAGGCGTCAAATACGTCAAAGATCGGTGTCCATAACCGGAAAATCTTATCAAACCCGTCGTTTACCATCGCCTCCGTCGTCTGCGGAAAGGAATACCAGTACGCCCATATGGGAGATCCCATAAACCCTGTCACGACAGATACTCCCAGCTTTTTTGCCGCATATGCGGCACGTTTCATCTCCTCGACTGCCCAGCCGCGAATTTTATCCGGTTTTCCCGCGTACTCGGCGGGGGCAAAATTATCCAACCGCGGATCCCATCGGTCCCCGACACACTGCCCTGCCAGATGGGCCGAGATCGCCTGACATTTTAGCCCGTATCTGTTTAACGTTTCCCGCACCTCATCCGCATAGCTGTCATCCTCCAGCACCTTTGATACATTCAGGTGCGCGTGGGCCGCCAGTTCCAGCCCGTCATAGCCCATCTCGCTCACCATGGCGCAAAGCTCCTCCAGGCTTAAATCACCAAACTGCCCCGAGGCCAGCGTTATCATTCTCTTCATATGTAGCTCCTTTCATGTAACATCTCCCGGCTTCACCGTTGCGGAATCCGGCCCATTTAAAGTTTGCAGACCGCAATGGGCCGGTTACCCTTTCACTTCACCTCAACCGTACGGCCTGTGCGGGACGATTCGCTCGCCGCAAATATCGCCTTCATGGCGCTTAACGCCTCAGCGCCCGAGATCCCCGGCTGCTTTTTTTCCAGAAGGCATGCAACCCACGCATCGATGATTCCCGATTTCGTCTGATCGGTGTTTGTCTGGATGCGGTCGATCTGGTGACAAACTCTGGAACCGTCCTTCTTTTCAATGACAATGGAAAAATTCTCATCACAGTAAATATACATGATGCCCTCTGTTCCATAGAGAACCGTGGAATTATCCTCCCTGCCATAGTACGTCCATCCTGCCGTCATCGTGCCGACGATGCCGTCCTCCATTTCATAAATACAAACGGCATGGTCGTCCACATCCAGCTTCTTTCCCGCATCATCCGTCTTGTGCAGCGTATTCAGCTTTGCCGTCACTTTTCTGATTCTCTTTCCGGTCAGAAACTGAATCAGGTCGGTCTTGTGCACGCCCAAATCCGCCAGCGCACCGAACTGCGCCCTTGATTTATCAAAAAACCAGTTGTTGCTGCGGTCGATCATCCAGGATTCCGGGCCGGAATGTCCGAAGGTCGTCCGAAAGGAAAGTACCTTTCCGATTTCCCCCTGGCTGACCAGCTCCTTTGCCCGAAGGTGCGTCTTTGTCAGCCTTTGATTGTGTCCGATCATCAGATATCTTCCGGTTTCCTCCGAGATGCGCACCATTTCCTCGCATTGCTCCAATGTGACTGCCATGGGCTTTTCACACAGCACATGCTTTCCCGCACGCATCGCCGCAGCCGATACTTCAAAGTGCGACGCATTTGCCACGCACACGCTCACCGCCTCGATATGTTTGTCCGCCAGCAGCTCCTCAACCGATGCGCAGGCCCGCGCGCCGTATGTTTTTGCCACGCCCTTTGCCCGCTCGAAATCAAGATCGTACACCGCCGCGATGTTTACCTGCGCATGATCCGCATACTCCGGCAAATGCCTTGTCTGAGCAATCTTTCCGCACCCAATCACTCCTACCTGAATCATACTTTTCTCCTTCCAATGTATCGCCCGTTCGCTCTGCTCTCGGGCATTTCGTCGGACATCATTATAAAAATGCTTCGCATTTGCTGTCCTCCTCCTTCCGAATGTTCTTTTGTCAGCGCAGCTGCTTTTCCAGCTCCTTCATTGTACGTATTGCAAGCTCCGTATACTCGTCAAAAAACTCCGGGCAGTTTCCCGCCTTCATAACCGCAAAGGGATCCCCTCCCGCCGGCAGCAACTCGAACACCAGATAACCGTCATATGCGATATCCTTCAACGCCTGAAGAATCGGCAGAAAGTCCAGATGCCCCTTACCCGGCGCGGCACGGTTGCTGTCCGCAAGATGGAAATGCACAAACTCTCCCCTGTGCTTTCGAATGGACTCTGCCAGATCGGCCTCCTCCATGCACATATGGAACGTGTCTCCCATGATTCCCACATTCGGCTTGTCAATCAGCTTTGAGAGCCTGCTCACCTTATCCAGAGAGTCCGCCATATACGTTTCATACCGGTTCCAGGACTCCAGGCAGAGGGTAATATCTCTGTCCGCCGCATAATCCGCGGCTTTTCTGACATTTTCAACCGCCCACTGCGTCTCCTGCTCCAAATCGGTCAGCGGTGCGATTTTCCCGCACGCCGTGGTGGAAATAATCACCCTGTGGGCGTCCAGCTCAGCGGCAAAGTCAAGCACGGACTTTACATAATCCATGGCCTGATCCCGGATCTTTTTGTCCGGATGAATCATATCCCGCTCCGCCGTAAATATCGAGCAGATGGAGGACACCCTGATTCCCGCATCCGCACAGCACTGATTGACGAATGCGGTGTCAAACTGATCCGGCTCGCCCAGCATCTCAATCGCGTCATACCCGAACCGGGCAACTCTCGCTATACTTTTTTCAATTTTTTCACCTGAATAAACAAGCGCATCATATCCGTATTTAAACATTTTGCCTTCCTCCTAACTGATTTCCTGTAACAGTGCATCCGCTATTTCGCCCGCATCGCCCAGTATCGCGGCGTCGCACATTTTGAAAATCGCCGCCGCCGGGTCGTTGTTTACGGCAATTTTGAACTTTGCCTTCTGCATGCCGATCGTGTGCTGCAGGGCGCCGGAGACGCCAAAGGAAATATAGACATCCGGCGCGATGGTCTTTCCGGTCTGGCCTACCTGAACCTCAAAGGGCGCCCAGCCCTCATCCACGACCTTTCTCGTCGCCCCGATCGCCGCGTTCATCTTCAGCGCCAGCCGTTTCACCTTTTCAAAATTTTCTTTCGATCCGACTCCGTATCCCGCCACAACGACAACGCTTGACTCCGCCACATCCTGGAAAACATTTTCCCGCCCGGACACCTTCAATAACCGACAGTCCTTTTCCTCATGGGTAAACATACCGCTTTCCAAAAAGATCATCGGCTTGTCCTTCTGCCCTGCCTGTTCGATACTTAATACGTTCGGGCGGACGGATGCCAGCTGCGGCCTGTGATTCGGGGTGATGATCGACGCCATGATATTGCCCCCGTAGGTAGGCCGGATCTGTACGAGATTCCCCTTTTCATCCATGTCCAATGCGGTGCAGTCCGCAGTCAGTCCCGTCTGCAGCGCGCAGCTCACCCGCGGTGCCAGGTCCCTTCCGTTTTCCGTCGCCGGAAACAGAACAACCGCCGGTTTGTATTTTTCAACCATCCGTACCACACAATTGCTGAAATCCAGCGTATGATAGCGCTTCAGCTGCTCATCCAGAACCACATGGGCATAGTCGCATCCCACATAAGAAAGATTTTCCTCAAATCCCTTCGGCATTTCGTCCGCCAGCAGCACGGCTCCAACCTTCTGCCCCGACAAATCCGCCAGACGCCTCGCTTCACTCAAAAGCTCCAGGGATACCTTCTTTAACTGCCCTCTGGATAAGTCCATTTCCAGAACCGCCCACACATCCTTGTATGTATCAAAATCTTCTGCTTTGCCGACATTGGTTTCCGGTATTTCAATCGCCTTGCAGGGGCACTTCTCCGCACAGGCACCGCAGCCCGTACACGCCTCCGACACAACCGCTTTCTTATCCCTCACCTCGATGGCGCCGAATAAACAGGCGCTTTTACAAATTCCGCAGCCGGAACATTTCTTTTCATTAATTGTTATCACTGCATGCTCCTCCTTTCAGCGTACATCCTCTAAGAATCTGGAAACCTCCGGGCAGCCTGCGATTCGCCCTGCCAGCTCCCCGGCGCTTCCCCTCCAGAGGTCAACCTTGCCTTTGCTCTCAATCCCTCCGTTTATGATGAACCGGATCCGCTCCTCCCAGGGGAGTGTATCATCCACCGTAAAAAAGCTTTTTACCCTGGCATCGGACATGCGTATCTTTACAACCCTGGTGGGCGAGCCGTGGTTTCCGATCCGGTCTGCATCCAGTCCCAGGCCCTCCGCATTGATAACGGTTACTTCCCTGCCCGAACAGACAGGCTTTCTCGGCTGGTTGATGTCTTTTTGTACGCAGATGACCGCCGGAAGCGATGCCTCGTACAGTTCCAGATCTTTCCCGACCTCTCTTTGTACCAGAAGCTTCCCGTCTTTTATTTTGGCATCCGTCACATAGGTAAACTGTTTTAATCCGAGATTCCCGGCAATGATCGGCCCTACCTGTCCCGTGCAGCCGTCAATCGCCTCGTTGCCGCACATAACCAGATCGTAATCCCTGCTGCCTATCAGTCTGGACAGGATATATCCCGTCGCCAGCGTGTCCGAGCCGCCCACCGCGCGGTCCGACAAAAGTATGCCCTCGTCCGCTCCCATGTCGAGACAATACTGCACTGCCTCCTTTGCCTGTCCGGGCCCCATGGAAACAACCGTCACCTTTCCGCCCGCCTGTTCTCTCAGCCGAAGCGCCAGCTCCACGCAGTTCTGATCGTAGGGATTCAAAATTCCCGGCACACCCTCCCGCACCAGATTGTTTGTCTTCTGATCGATCTTCACCTCGTTTGTGTCCGGCACCTGTTTTACGCAAACTATAATATTCATCTTAATCTCCATTCCTCTCATTTTGCCCAGGAGTAACAGCAATGAAAAATATATTTTTCACGCGATTGCTCCATCCTGATTCACATGGCTTATCTGGCGCGTTAAATTTTTCTGGCGAGCACCTCCGCCTCAAAAATCGCCTGCTCCACCCCTCTTGGCGCGACACAGTCGCCCACGGAATATACGTGCGGCCTTAATCCCCTGAAGCGCTTATACAACTGATTCTCCGATCTGCTCTGCCCGGCGATGATGACCGTGTCAAAGCCTTCCAGCTCCTTACATGCATGATTATACGTATTCTCTATCACTACCTTATCCCCGTCAAATTTGCGGATTGTGTGGTTCGCGATAATATCGGCGCCGTTCTCATACAGCCGCTTCGTCAAAAGATACGCCTGTCCGCTCTCAATATCCACACCCACCGACGCCGCGGAGCAAAGAACCGTCACCCTGGCGCCCAGCGCCATGCAGTAATCTGCGACTCCTCCGCCCTGCCAGGACCCGATATCGTCAAAGAGAAGCACGCGGTTGCCGATTCTGTTCACATTCTCCATGGCCTCCTTCGCGGTCATAACCGTCAGGGAAGACTCCTGCAGCCCTTCATACTCCGGAGCCAGCGGAACGGAACCCGTGGCAATGACCAGCACCTGTGGATCCAGCTTCCCGATCATCTCCTCGTCAACTTCCACATTACAGTGAACGGGTACGCCCAGCTGCTGCAGCTGGATTCTCAGATAGCGGTAAATTTCCTCCATCTCATTTCTGTAGGGAACCTTTTCCGCCAGCAGAATCTGTCCGCCGATTTTCGCGCTTTTCTCATAAACCTCCACGCGGTGCCCCCTTCTGGCCGCCAGCTCGGCCGTCTTTAGCCCTGCCACGCCGGCTCCCACAACCATTACCTGCTTCTTTTCCTTCGCTTCCTCCAAAGTGCCGATGCCGAAATGCTTTTCTCTTCCGACGCCGGGATTTTGGATACATTCCACATAGATGCCATCCACGCCCACGCACGCCTCGTTGCAGCCGATGCAATGGCGGATATCATCCAGCCGCCCCTCCATGGTCTTGTTGGGCGTTTCCGGATCACACAATAACTGCCTGCACATACCGATAAAATCCGCGTTATTCTCCGCCAGTATGGTCTCCGCCTGAACCGGATCGTTGATGCGTCCGAACGCAAAAACCGGTATATCGATATTCTTTTTCAGCTCCGCGCTCTCATAAACCGCCCAGCCAAGCGGCAGCGGGGACGGCGGAATCTGCATGTACCAGCTGCTGAACGTTCCGGCATCCGTGCTGATATAATCCACCCCGCCGGCCTCCAGGGCCTTCGCCACCTGCATACCGTATTCCAGAGAATACCCGTACCATGTAAATTCATCCACGCACAGCCGGATTCCGATGGGATAATCCTCGCCCACCGCTTCCCTGATTCCCGCGATAATCTCCAGCGGATAGCGCATGCGGTTCTCGAAGCTTCCGCCGTATTCATCCGTGCGCCTGTTAAAATACGGCGACACGAAGGTACGCAGCAGTCCGTCATGGGCAATTTTTAATTCCACCGCATCCCAGCCCAGCTCCTTCTGCCACGCCGCGGAATTTATGTAATATTCCTTTATCCGCTTCATGTCATCCGGCTCCAGCTCCTTCGTGTTAAAATGGCAGTACGGCTCATTCATCTGCGTCGGAGCCACCAAAAGCTGCGGCGGGTTTAAAAGCGTCGTATGTCCTCCATGGTTCAGCTGCGTGATCACCTTACAGTCATACTGATGCGCCTCCTCCGCCAGCCGTTTAAAATTATCCCGGTTTCTCTGCTCATACCCCAGCACATATCGAAAAGACATCTGGCTGTCGGGATCTACATTCTGGCTGACCGTCACGGCTGCCGCGCCGCCCTTCGCCCGCTCCACATAATGCCTGACGTTGCGGTCGGAAAACAATCCGTTCGCGAGATACCCCTCATCCACCGCATAACCGGTGTGATGCGGAAGAAAAATGAACCGGTTCTTAAACGTAACCCCCTTGATCCGAAACGGTGAAAGTAAATGCTTGAACTCCATTTTTGTTTCCATTTTTATCCTCCTTAAATGTTCTTATTTATTTACATCTTCTGACTTCCGGTCAATCGTAACAATGATTGTCAACAGGAAGAAAATTCCTTTTACCAGCTGTTGAATGACCGTGCTGGCCCCCATCTGAATCAGGCCGTTGTCCAGAAACGCCAGAATCAGCACGCCCGTAATGACCGGCGAATATTTTGATTTTGCGCCCCCGGTGATCGGCAAGCCCCCTAAGACAAGCGCGATCATCACATCGGTTTCCAGTAAATTTCCCGTTGTGGAAATCACCGACCCTGTCCTCAGCAGGGAAAATACGGAAGCGATTCCCGCCATCGTTCCTGCAAATATAAAAATAAGTATTTTCATATTTTTTACGTGAATGCCGGAATATTCCGCGGCCGTCTCCCCCGCGCCGATCATGCGGGCGCTCTTTCCGAATCCCGTGTACTGATACAATATATATCCGCCGGCGATGATGACGAATGCAACCGCGGCTTTCACGGAAAACAGGTTTAAATGAAGCATCGCCAGGGATGCGCTGACGCTGTATTTTGAAGTCAGATAGCGCACAAGCCCCCGCAATACAAACATCGTACAGATCGTCGCCACGAACGACTGCACCTTTAACCGGGCCACCAGCACTCCGTTGAGTCCTCCCAGAACCGCGCCGGTCAAAACCGCTCCCGCAATGCCTGCCAGCACATGAACCCCTGACAGTTTTGCTGCCACATAGCAGCACACCGCCAGTATGGAGCCCTGAGAAAAATCCAGCGAGCCCATGGACATTACAAAGACAACGCCCACCGCCGAGATAACGGTTGTAAACAGCTGTCCGATAATCAGACCCAGATTATTCCATTCTAATATCCTTCCCCTCGTTACGACCGCGAAAAACACCACGACAATAACAGGACCCAGATAAGGTATCGTATGTTTTATCACTTTACTGCTCATGATTTTTATCCCCTTCTATCCTCTACCGGTCAGATCATGCAGTTGATGATCTTCTCCTCCGTCAAAGTGTCTTCCCGCAACAGTTCGCTGGAAATTTTTCCGTTTTTTAATATTAAAACCCGATCGCTCATCCCGATCAGCTCCAGGATTTCTTCCGAGATCAAAATAATTGCCTTTTTCTCTTTTACCAAATCCTGCATAAAGGAATAAATACTGCTTTTCACCTTGATATCAATTCCTCTGGTCGGACTGTCCAGAATCAAAATATCCGGATTCTGCGCAATCCATTTTGCCAGAACTACCTTTTGTTTATTTCCGCCGCTCAAGGTTGAGACAAACTGGTCCACATGCTCCATTTTCGTCTGCATTGCCTTCGCGTGCGTCTCTGCAAATGCATACTCCGTTTTCGGCGAAATAAGTTTCCTTTTCTGTATCAGCCTCCAGTTGCCGAGACTGATATTGTCCCTGATGCTCGCGTTTAACACGAGGCCCTCCCGGTCCCGGTTTTTTGACGTGTACGCAATGCCCTCCCGAATTGCCCCGGAGATTTTTTCGATCTCGTGACCGCTCTTTTGAACCGTCACCCTGCCCGAATCCTTTTTCATCGCCCCAAACAGCACTTTGCCAAGCTCGTGCATCCCGGAATCCGTCAGTCCCCCGATTCCGAGAATTTCTCCCTGATGTAATTCAAAACTGATCCGATCAAGAACGCCCTTTACAGAAACATTCTCTACCTTAAGCACTTCTTTTCCATCCATGTGCGTTTCCATGTCATTGCGGTAATAGTGCCCTTCCATTTCCCGGCCGATCATATATTTTTTTAATTCATCCTCGGTCGTGCCCTCATTTTCAATGGTCGTCACAAAGCTCCCGTCCCGCAAAACGGTAATCCGGTCGCACAGCTCGATAATCTCATTCAGGTCATGCGAAATGATGATGATCGCTGTTCCCTCTTCCTTCAGGCGCCAGACGGATTTTAACAGCTCCCTTTTCCCTTCCACGGACAGCGCGGTGGTCGTCTCATCCACAATCAGAAGCTTCGGGTGAAAATACGTATTTTTTACAAGCTCCACCAGTTTTCGCTCCTCAAATCCGTATTTCTCCACCGGCTCATCCGCCCGGATATGCTCCAGCCCGTACGCCGCCAGAAGCTCCTGTGCCTTCTGGTTCATCTGTCCGTGCCGGATCATTCCCGCCCTCGAAAAGCCCTTTTCCTTTCCGAGAAAAATATTTTCGGCTACGGTCAGCTCTTCAATCGTGGACATCTCCTGCACGATGATACTGATTCCCTTCTCGTTGGCGCAGATCAGATCCGTCGGCTCGTACGCCTCACCTTCCAGCAGCATTTTTCCCGACGTGCACGGATACAGCCCCGAGATAATGGAAGATACCGTAGATTTCCCCGAGCCGTTCTCACCGATCAGTCCGTGGATTTCGCCTTTGCGAATATCAAACGATACCGAATTTACCGCGGTTATATTTCCGAATTTTTTTGTTATGTTCTCCAGTTTCAGCAAAATCTGTTCCGACATCCCGATACCCTCCTCGTTTAATGTTGCGCCCGCTCGCTTTGCTCACGGGCATGTCGTCGGAAGGCATGCAAGAAAATGATTTCATCATTTTGCCTTCCTCCTATCTCTAATGAATCGCCCGCTCGCTTTGCTCACGGGCATGTCGTCGGAAGGCATGCAAGAAAATGATT
>CASCGD010000104.1 GCA_949132985.1 uncultured Lachnospiraceae bacterium | reverse complement strand
ATCCTGTTCCTCCTTTTCTACTACGAATGGATATATAAACCATATGATTGAAATTACAGAACAAACAATATGATTGAGGTCGTGAAAAAGATGGAGCTGCCGGCTATGTTTTTGCGTGACCGCTATTTCCCGACGGCTCCGAAAGATATTTTTAAAACCAAAAAGGTGTATATCGAGAGACTGGATGAAGGTCATCGGTGTGCACCTTTTGTCATTCCGCTGGATGGTTCAAATGCGGTTGTCATGAACCGTGAAGCATATGAAGGTGAAGAGCTTTATCCTGCATTTATCCATGCGGCGCGCGAGATGAGCCTTGCAACGCTGGTGAAGAAAGGGATCGGAGAAACACTGTTTGACGAAGTGACGCCGGAGGAACGTGAGCGCAGGTATCTGTCAGAGGATATGGCATATCTGACTGCTGCGGTTATGCGCAGCTGGGAGTGGATGTGCGGGCAGCTCCTTAACAACGGGTGTATCGAGTGCTACTGTTGTATGGGCGATGCCATAGACGATAAAAGCAGGATGGTAAAGGTCCGGTTCCAGTTTTATGAGGATTCTTTTGATAATGCGGCAGTATACAGCAAGAAGTGGAGTGATGCAGATGCGGATGTCTACGGGCAGATCGCGGAGACAGCCAACAGCATTGACACATCGTATGAATCGCTTGACCTGGTATTGGGCGGCAATCTGGTGCATTATTTTGTCGCGAATCCCACGATTTTGAAGCTGCTTGACACACGCAACCTGAATATCGGCCGTCTTGACCCGGTTGCAACAAATTATCGCAGGATCGGCAATCTGGGCAGCATAAATTTTGATGGCATCCAGCTCAATATCTTTACGGATTCCAGAGGGGTGACAGACCCGACCGGAACGAACGGACATTATATTGACCAGAACAGCTTTGTGATTGCACCGCCGAACCTTGGCGCGATGAAGTTTGGGACGATCACGCAGATGGAAGAGGAGGACCGTGATTATCACTCTTATCCCAGGGAGCTTGTGCCGAGACGTATCACAAATATCAGTTCGTCCGAGCGCAATCTTGAGATGAGCAGCGCGCCTCTTCCGCATCCGTATGACTGGTCTGGCTGGCGAACATGCAAGGCGCTTTGACGGGGAGGAAAAGTATGAAGACAGTTGAAATTACAAGAGGGACATTTGAGGGAAAATATCGTGCAGGTGATCAGGTCGCCGTATCTGATCTGACGGCGGAGGTTCTGGTAAAAGAGAAATTTGCAAAGATCGTCGAGCCGGAGGGTGAGGTATATGCCGGCGATTATGTTTTTGCATCGAAAGAAGATGTCCTTGCAATGTCCACGAAGAAAGAATTGGAGACGTATGCTGCATCTATCGGTATGCTATCTCTGGACGGCGGCCTGAAAATTAAGGATATGCAAAGCGCGATCCTCAATTATCAGGAAGAGCTTATCGCAAAGGCGGATGAACAGTAGTTTTCTCCGGTGTCAGATTCTGACACCGTATTTTTATGGAGGGAATCATGGGTACATTTAAAAATATGTTGGATCAGGATTTACAGGATGTATTTTTCAACCAGGATGAGTTTTCGGGGCTGCACCGGTTTGATGATTTTGTGGTAAACGTGATCGAGGATGATGACGGCCTGATCTGCAAGTATTCTGCGGAGTTTCAGGCGATGTGCGCAGGGTCGCATTTACTGTATGTTCCAAAAAGCGAGCTTGTCGGAACAAAATATGAGCGTCCGACCGCAAATATGGCCATCGTGTATGACGGCAGTCTGTATACTGTCAACGAGGTCAAAGATGTGGAGGGTGTGTGGCTGCTGTTTCTGGAAAAGAATGTCTGAGGTGTGAGCAATGCGTCTGGATGTAAAAGTTGATTCGAACATAGCGGAAATGAAAAAGGTGATTGAGATGGGCGGCGTTAAGAGTATGAGCAGGGCGATCAATGATGCGTTGGCAAAAGGGAAGACACATCTGGGCAAAGCTGTGCGTTCGGTTTATGCGATAAAGGCGTCTGATTATAATGGTGCTGCAAAGGTGACAAAGAGCAGTGAATCCAATTTGAGAAAAGGAAAAATTGATGTCCAGTCAAGGCGGTTATCGTCATATCATTTTTCATTTACACCGCGTGCTTACAAGAACCAGAAGGGTATTAAGGTGCAAAAACGAAAAAAAGGAGCAATTACTATCAAAAAGGGACAAAAGAAATCATATCCGCATGGTTTTGTTGTGAATCCCGGTGCATTGGACAATGGCTATACGCTTTTGTGGGAGCGAAATGGAATAAAAATAAATCCGATTAGAAGTATTTCGGTTGCGCAGATGGTTACAAATGAAGATGCATATAATCCGTCAATGGAAGTGATGAAGAAAACTTATGAAGAACGGCTGGCGCATCATTTGAGTCGGCAGTTTCAGGTGGAGGAATAGAAATGTATACACCAGTTACTACGCTTCGCGATTTCAAAGCGTTTCTGGAAGCGAAGCTGAAAGAGGAACAATATACGTTGCAGGCTGCTCCGTGCGACGGCATGTATGATCAGCGGGAGAATAAGCTGATCATTCCGCCTGTGCGGATTGCGGCAATGCCGCATGAAAATTTTGCCTACATGCCGATCGGTGAGCCGCAGCCATCAGCACCGTATATTCTTGTAGGCATGGATACCGGGGATACGGCGGCGGATGGGCGCAGCATGGAGGTATTGATCCAGTGCTGTGTTTTCAGCACGGCAAATTATGAGCGTGGGGATGGCCGTAAATCGAGCGTGCCCGACGAGCAGGCGGAAATCGATCTTCTGAACCTGCTTGAGTGGATACAACAGCGGCTCATTGAGAAACATAAGATCGGCGGCGCAGCGCTCGACTATCCGATACGGATGGGAAGCTATGCTTCAAAAGCTTATACGTACCCGAGAGCGTATGGCTATCTTAGTTTTGGAGTAAATTTAATCCAGCCCGGCATTCGCAGGGACTGGGCAAACAAATATTAGAGGAGGCGGTTAAATGGCAGAAAGAGGGATTCATGCCGTGCAGATTGCAGGCGCTCCAATCAAGGTCGATTCTGCAAAATGCACGCCGTTATACATCGGTATGGCCCCGGTGTGGCAGCTGGCAGATGAAAACTGGAAGGATAAACTGGGGCAGGCGTTTATGGTCAGCGGCGTGGATGATGCCCGGGAAAAAATTGGATATTATCAGCCTGAATCGGGTGCATGGGCAAAGGCGTATTCGCTGTGTGAGCCGGTATTTGTACATTTTGGTGACAACCAGCGTCTGAGCGCTCCGATCATGGTGCTGATCGGAAAATGTGATATTTCCGAAAGCAGCTCGGAAAATACTGAGACGGTGACGATCTCCGGAGGTGTTGGTTATCTGGATGTAAAAGGGCTGGGAATCCTCAGCAGTGTGTCGGTCGAGGGCTCTGTGCGCGGGACAGATTACAACGTGTCTTACGATGAATACGGCCGCTGGATTGTGATCCGTGATCTTACCGGGGCGCTTGGAAAAAGTATTTCCGTAAAATACAAGACGGTTGAAAATCTGTCCGCGGTTTCTGTTTCGGAGGCCACTTTTGATGTTGTGGATCTGATCGAACAGAAGGTTGGAGATATCCCGACAACATTGTTATGTCCGGGCTGGGAGACGGAACACATCGGCGGGTTGGAATCAAATAAGACGGTAGCGGAACGCCTGATGGATATTAACCGGGATCAGATTGACAATCATTGGTATACCACATCGATTTTTCAGCTGGTTTCATCCACAAGGGCGGAAATCGAAGCGGAGATATTGAAATACAATTATCCGAAGGCCAAGGTATGCTGGCCGTATTATCTGAGCGGCGGCCTGATTTTACATCTCGCGGTGATTTATGCGTATGAAAGGCTGATCGTCGATCTGAGACATACCGATGCAAAGGGCATTCCCTATGAGTCGGAATCCAACGAGGAAATATATTTGAAGGGCTGTCTGTGTGACGCTGCAGGGAAAGTGATTGAGCAGACAGATAAGCAGGCGGACAATCTGAATGATATCGGCGTTGCGACTGCAAAATTTGTCAGGGGTGCATGGCGCACTGCCGGAGTCATCATGTCAAATTATTATGCGGATAATGTCGAGAATATAGCCGCGGATGAGTTAAATGACGTGGCCGTCCGTATGAAGGATTATGTCTGCAATGATTTCCAGTCCGCCTATATGGACGATGTGGATAAACCGATTCCGCCGCGCCGGGTAAAGGAAATCCGCGACGACTATGGTATCGCTCTCGGCGGGCTGGTATCGATGGGGGCATTGCTGTTTGCAGAAATCGCATACAATGTATCGGACAATACGGCGGCGGGGAATGCAAACGGAGCGTTTGTATTTGCAATCAGAGAGACCAATACACCGCCCGGATCACTGATCAAGGCAAAGGTATCTTACACGCCGGATGGGCTGGACGCATATACGGAGGTGAGCAGCTGATGATATACAGAGCAAACAAGGTGGCGGATCTGTTTGGGCAGATCAAAAAGGGAAGCAGTTACGTTGAAATCCCGAATATGACAGGTTTTGCCACGCCTGATGTGACATTTGGTTCAAGCGAATTGAACGGTGCGGGCATGATCGGTCCGGTGAACATCCCTGATACGAGTAATATTGAGGCGATGGAGGCGTCGGTTACGACGTCGGATGATTCCGGGAATGCGAAGCTCCTGAATGACCCTGAGAGCGTGGAGATCATTCTTAACTGGGCGGTTGATAAAGTCGGCACAGACGGGACGATCGATTATATTGCCCACAGGGCTGTGATCAAGGGAAAGGCATCTGTTTTGCCGGGAGGGGAAAGAAAAAAGGGTGAGGCGGCAGAAAATGAGCATAAGATTGCCGCATGGTATTACAAGGAGGAGATTGACGGAAAAACCATGAAGCTGATCGATATGCTTGCTCCGAAATGCGTGATCAATGGGGAGGATCGTCTTGCAAAATTGCATAAAGCATTAAATAAATCGTAGTTGCTGCCGGAAGTAAGATCGGCGGCATTTATTTTGTTCTGGGAGGGACAGAGAATGGATAAGACAGCAAAATTAAGTGAGAAAAAAATGAATGAGCTTCTGGGAGAGGAGCCGGGAAGCAAAAAAACAAGCGAAAAGGAACTTCTGGAGGAGGAAAATTCCGAGAAGTGGCTCGTTGATGAAGTTCCTGCCGGGGTGCACCCGTTGAAAAAGCCAATCCGGATCGATGGGGAGGAAGTCAATGAGATCACGTATGACATGGATCAGCTGTCGCCGATCCAGTATATCAATCTGGTAAAACGTCTGTCAAAGAAAAAGCAGATTGCTGTGCCGGAGGTTGATATGGACGTGCAGATTTCGTATTTTGCTCTATCATCCGGGATACCGGTGACTGTGTTAAAAAGCCAGTTGGCAACAGATGACTATACGCAGATTTGCGGGCTTGTGCGGACTTTTTTGCTTGGCGCTTCGGCGGAGGAGCTTGCGGAATAGATGATATCCGCTTTTTATGCGCCAATATAACGCTCGATACCTCTACATCGTATATGGAGGCAATGAATATGCCGGTAGGCGAAATCATAGCGCTTTGCGATGCGATCAATGAAATAAATGAGGAACGGGAAAAGATGCTTGAGGAAAAATACGGAAATAACGAGAGGACATAGGTGGGAAAAGGAAAGGTTTTAAAAACCACGATTTCCTTACTGGGAAAGATCGATCCGTCATTAAACAGAGCTTTGTCAAAAGCGCAGTCGCAATCGAAAAATACTGGCAGGCACATGTCAAAAAACATGAAAAATGCAGGCGATGCAATGACGAAAACTGTAAAGGGATTCGCAAAGACAGCTGTTGCAGTATTTGCGTCTATTTCAGCTGCTGCGAAATTGAAAGAATATGCGCAGGAGTGTGTAACAGCTGCTAAGGCGCAAATTGATGCTGAAACAAAGCTTGAGACAGTCCTGAAAAACGTCGAATCGATCCAGATTCGTGGACCCAATGCTGCCGCGGAAGCGGCAAATAACCTGAAAAAAGTTGCATCCGACATACAGCAAACGGGCGTAATCGGAGATGAGGTGCTGCTTTCCGGCATGCAGCAGCTTGCGACATTCCAGTTGGATGACAGTGTAATAGCAACACTATCGACAGGAATGTCAGACTTACTCGCACAACAAAAGGGCCTGGGCGCTTCGCAAAAGGATGCTGTATCCGTTGCAAATATGATCGGAAAAGTAATGAACGGAAGTACGAGTGCTTTATCGAGAATAGGCATTACTTTTACCGACGCGCAGGAGGAGTTACTTAAGAGCGGAGATGCGGTGCAAAGGGCTGCTACCCTTGCGGAAGTATTACAGCAGAATGTAGGAGGTGTCAATCAGGCGCTGGCGCAAACTGACCAGGGGAAGCTGCAGCAGGCAGAAAATACGATTGGCGATCTGAAAGAAACAATCGGTATGAAATTGTTGCCAATTATAGCAAATGTCGCATCAAAAGCAGTTCCGTTAGTTGGAAAAGCATTTGACAAACTGGGAAAAATAATTGACAAAGTATCACCGCATGCGAATCGAATGTTCGATTTGCTGTTTGCAGCGGCAGACACCGCAGTGCCGCTATTTGAAAAATTAGGGCAAAAGATATTTTCAGGCCTGGGTGGACAGCTCCCGAGTGTGACATCTCTTCTGACCGGTGTATTTGCAGTTATTCAGCAGCTGGCTCCGTCTGTAATCAGCGTGATTGGAGTGATAGGGCCTGCGGTTGCGCCAATTGTTTCTACGCTGTTCACCGTAGCTCAAATGTTGCTGCCACAGGTTGTGTCTCTGATACAGGGGCTCGGCCCGCTTTTTCAGGCATTATCACCGGTTTTGCAGTTTTTCAGTGCCGGAATATCAGCAGCGTTTCAATCCGCAGGTGTTATCATCGGCAATTTCCTTGGCGTGATTCAAAATGTTTTGAATATTCTGACGGGTGTGATCGATTTTGTCAGAAATGTGTTTGCCGGAAACTGGGCCGCTGCATGGGAAAATGTGAAATCTATTTTTTCAAATGCCTGGAGTGCTATGAAGGGAATTGCACATGCCGCACTCACAGCGATTCTTTCTCCCGTCAATGCAATTATAGGCGGAATTAATAAAGTAGCCGGGGCAGTGGGGGCAGCGACAATACCAACGCTTGAGATTCCGCAGTTTGCTTCCGGTGCTACAGTGTCCAGGCCGACGCTTGCAGTTGTCGGTGAGGGGCGTGATCCGGAGACAATTGTGCCGCATAATAACACACCGAGAAGCAGGCGTTTGCTTGCCAATGCGGCAGCAGGTGTCGGCATGAGGATCGGGAGAGGAAATTCTTATACGTATGCCCCGGTTATTTATGCAAACAATGCCAAGGGTGTGCGGGAAGTTCTGGATGATGGATTTGAGCGGTTCAAGGAATATGTAGAGCGACGTGAAAAAGATAATGACCGGGAGGTGTTTGCGTGATGGAGATCGTAGCGACATATCATCCGAACCGTGGTGAGACCTGGGATATGGTGGCATTCCGTGAGATGGGAAATGAGTATTACATACAGGATTTAATGGATGCAAACCCCAGGTATCACGGAGTATCCATTTTTGAAGGGACAGAGATATTGGATATTCCATATGTCGGTGATGAGGGGAGCAGGTATCAGGCTCCATGGAGGAGATAAATGCAGATTTTAATTGATGGAAAGGACATATCAGATTTTGTAACCGTCAGCAGCTGCATCCACGAGGACCGTGTATCCGGCAGATCGGATGCACTGTCGATTTCGTTCAACGACGATACGGACAGTGAAACGAACTGGAGGGACTGGAATCTGGATAAGGGAACGGAAATCGAAGTGCGTACAGACCAGTTCCGTTCCGGGATAATGTATGTAAGCAGGATAACGGCTGCAGACGGCAGGTTTGATGTAAGGGCACAGGCAGTGCGAAATCAGGCAAAAGATGAAAGTACGCAGTCATACGAGGATGTCTCATTTTATGAGCTTCTTCAGGAGGGGGCCAGAGAGCTTGCTTTGACATTGGAAACATATAATCTTACAGATTATACCTATGAAAGCGTGGTTCGCCTGAAGCAGAACTGGCTCGGCTTTTTGCATGGAAGGTGCCTGCTTGAGGGAGCTGGCATCAAAATATACGATAAAAAGCTGATTGTATTTGATGAAAAATCCTTTGAAAACATGTCTCCGGTAAAGACAATCATGGCCGAAGATTTTGCATGCCAGCCGGAATTTGCCACGAGTGATGATGTCGTCCGCGAGATACGCAACAGATACCAGGCTGAAAATTTAATTGATACGACCGTGCAGTCGGAAATTTCCTACGGTAAAAGGATCGAGACTGAGATTGCATGTACCAGTGTGGGTGAGAGTATCCGGTTTTCAAAAAATATGATGTGGGCTGCCAATAGAAATGAATATAGGGGTTCAGGCGTTATAACAGGCTGCGAGCTCAGCTCCGGTGTGACCGTAAATCTGGACGGTCCGGCCTTCGGGGCGTTTGCAGGACTTAATTTTGTGGAGCGGGTGATCACGGATATGGTCAATGACTCCCAAAAAATTTATATGAGAAAACCGATAGAAGGAGATTATTAATATGCGCATTGGAACGGTATTGGTTCCTGCGGAGACAAGCGTGACGGTTTCTATTGACGATCTTGGTATCAGGATAAAATGCGAACTGATCAGAGGCGTTACCGTTAAGGAAAATGACCGTGTTCTGGTAGAACTGCTTCCGGGGGGATTAAAAGGCGTGATTATAGGAGTGATGTAATATGGCACTGGTTGGTTCATACGGACCGAAAAGGTTTGTTGTCAGCAAGAAAAAAATATATACGGTAAGTGATGTGAATATATCGTCCTCCATAGAATTTGAGGACAAAGAAAATGGTAAGGGAATCCCCATCAAGCGCAAAAAGAAAGAAAATGGTGAGGAAATTACGGTTAATATCATGCTTTTGTCGCAATGCTGTAATGTGATGGATGAATTTTATTCATGGAAAAGCCTGAAATCGAAGGCAACGCCGTATTATTTTTTACTCGGGAACCGGAAACTGTCAACGTATAAGCTTGTGATCTCAAATGTCAGTTTATCTGATATTAAAATGGCGGCGCGTAAAGAAGTAATATCTGCGGCAACACTGGCGCTTACTTTTGTCGAGTCCGGATCAAAAGGCAAACCGGCTGCAAGTAAAACTGCAAAGGCAGAAAATAAAAAACTTGCGGCTAAGGCGACCAGAAATTGTAAAACAACGAAGAAAAAATCAGGGAAATTTGTCGGTATGAAAAACAGTAAGATTGTTGACCCGAAGGGGTGAGATAGATGTTTGTATGGTCTACAGGATTAAGTGAATCGGACAGGGCAGTAAAAAATGTTGCGAATCTGATTAATTTAAGGCAGGGTGATTTGCCTTTTGACAGGGGGCTGGGTGTCAATCCGGATTATGTGGATAAGCCGATTGCAGAGCTGTCTTCTGACATAATCACGGAACTGGAGGATATGATTAAAGAACGTGAACCGCGCGTGCAGATAGCTGTTGAGCTTGCCGAGATGCTTAACGCGGAGTCAATACTGGAGGTGATGACGAGGGATGCATGAGTTTGTTGCTGTTGATGAGAGTGATCTGATCGAGTCAGGTATCAAGGCATATGAAGATGAAACGAAGGAAGTGCTGTATGCAGGCGATGAACGCCGCTTCATGATTCATTGCTTTGCATACATGATTCTGATCGCAGTGCGGGAAGTGAATTATGGGATCAATCAGCAATTTTCGACGACGGCGGCGGAGGACGGGTTACAGGTGCTTGGAAATGACTATCAGGTGGAACGTTTATCTGGCGAGAAAGCGCTGGTAGATGTGAGATTCACGCTGCTGGCCGGACGTGCCGGGAACATTTCTATTCCGGAAGGAACCAGAGTGACACATGACGGTGTTCATTTTTTTGCTACATCGAAGGAGGCCATCGTGGCGGCTGACACGGACTATGTTGATATTGCGTGTGCCGCAACGATATGTGGTGATGAGGGGTATAACAATATTTCCGCTGGGGTGATCTCTACTCTGGTAGATCACGTTTCCGGCGTGACCGGCGTTTCCGGTATAAACGTTTCGTCTGGAGGAGCTGATATCGAAAGCCTGGAAGCATGGAGAGAGCGCATTAATTTGAAAAAACGGGGTCTGAATACAGCCGGAAGCGAGCAGGCATACATTTATCATATTAAATCAGCAGACAGCTCGATTGGGGATGTCAAGGTACTAAACACTGATGATGCGGCTGTGCATGCAGTGATTTTATGTAAAAACGGCATACTCCCGAATGAGGGGTTACTTTCGCGGGTAAAAGAAAAGGTGTCGGCCAGGGATAAAAGGCCACTTACAGATTTTTTTGAAGTCACCGGCCCGGACATTATTGAGTATGGGATCTCATTCCGGTATACGATTTCTCCGGGCGACATGGACCGGGTGGAGCTTATCAAGGCGAAAATAGGCGAAGCTGTAGCGCAGTTTCAGGCTGAGGTAGAGGAGCATCTTGGAACAGACATTATACCGGACAGTCTGAGGAGGTATGTTCTAAATGCAGGGGCATCGACGGTGACAATTATTGCACCGCTGGATACCGTTGTGAACGACAGCTCAGTCGCGAAATTGTCCGGAGCAGTATCAATGACTTACGATGGAATGAGGTGAATGCTTGAACATACAGAATACAAAGCTGATTGATATAGTGCCGCCTTTTATGCGTGACGACCGGACCGTCCGCGGATTGTGCGCTGCGGCCGACGCAATGTTTAAACA
>CASCGD010000103.1 GCA_949132985.1 uncultured Lachnospiraceae bacterium | reverse complement strand
GATCCAATCGCAGATATGCTTACAAGAATCCGTAATGCAAACACTGCTAAACATGATACGGTAGATGTTCCGGCTTCCAAGATGAAGGTTGCAATTGCAGATATTCTTGTAAATGAAGGATATATTGTGAAATATGACATTGTGGAGGATGGGAGCTTTAAGACAATTCGCATTACCTTGAAATACGGCAAGGATAAGAATGAAAAGATTATTACCGGCCTTAAGAGAATCTCCAAGCCAGGCCTCCGCGTTTACGCAGGCAAGAACGAGGTTCCGAAGGTGCTGGGCGGCCTGGGGATTGCAATCCTTTCCACCAACCAGGGCGTTGTCACAGATAAGGAAGCCAGGAAACTGGCAGTTGGCGGCGAAGTGCTGGCTTATGTATGGTAGGTAGGCATTGAGCACTTAGCGAAGCCGAGCCAAAGGCGAGAGCTGAGCGCTAAGTTGAGGGAACTGTTACACAGCCAACACCCCATTTGTACAACATAATCATAATTATAATTATGATTGCAGTGTTCTATTCTGTATGCAGCTACCCTTGCAGCCATCCAGCTGGCATGCGCAGATCCTTACTGCGCCGGCCATGAGGAAGCGGGGCGAGGGTGTCAAAAAATATATTTATAGGAGGTACGGGCATGTCACGTATAGGAAGAATGCCAATCGCGGTACCCGCAGGTGTAACTGTGGATATTGCAGAAAATAACAAAGTGACTGTGAAAGGTCCCAAGGGAACCCTTGAGAGAGTATTGCCCTCTGAGATGGAGATCAAGAGAGAGGGAGAGGAGATCATCGTAACCAGACCCAATGATCTGAAGAAGATGAAATCCCTGCACGGTTTGACCAGAACGCTGATCAATAACATGGTTGTGGGCGTTACAGACGGCTACAAGAAGGAGCTGGAGGTCAACGGTGTCGGTTACAGAGCAGCAAAATCCGGAAACAAGCTTACCTTAAACCTTGGCTATTCCCACCCGGTAGAGATGATCGATCCCGAAGGGCTGGAGTCAACAGTTGATGGTAATAAGATCACAATTACAGGTATCGATAAAGAAAAGGTTGGCCAATATGCGGCTGAAATCAGAGACAAGAGACGTCCCGAGCCTTATAAGGGCAAAGGTATCAAGTATGCTGATGAAGTTATTAGACGTAAAGTTGGTAAGACTGGTAAGAAATAATTGAAGGAGTGTGACAAAAATGGTTAAGAAAGAATCAAGATCTAAGATTCGTGTGAAAAAGCACAAAAGAATCCGTAATCACCTTGCCGGAACCGCAGAGAGACCGCGTTTAGCTGTTTTCAGAAGCAATAATCATATGTACGCTCAAATTATTGATGATACAGTTGGCAACACCCTTGCAGCAGCGTCCACTTTAGATAAGGAAGTAAAGGATGCTCTGGAGAAGACTAATAACGTAGATGCAGCGGCTCAGGTAGGGACTGCAATCGCAAAAAAGGCGTTAGATAAGGGCATTACCACTGTAGTCTTTGACAGAGGCGGCTTCATATATCAGGGTAAGATTAAGGCTTTGGCTGATGCAGCGAGAGAAGCTGGGTTAACATTCTAATTAAGGAGGAAATATTTGCATGAAACGCGAAATTATTGATGCTAGTCAATTAGAGTTAACAGAAAAAGTTGTAGCCATCAAGCGAGTAACAAAGGTAGTAAAAGGTGGACGAAACATGCGCTTTTCTGCATTGGTAGTTGTTGGAGACGGCAACGGACATGTTGGCGCAGGCATTGGTAAAGCAGCCGAGATCCCTGAGGCGATCCGCAAGGGCAAGGAGGATGCGACCAAGAAACTGATTTCTGTTAAGCTGGATGAAAACAAGAGTATTACACATGATATTCAGGGAAAGCATACAGGAGCTTCCGTATTGCTGAAGCGCTCCATTGAAGGTACTGGTATCATCGCCGGAGGCCCCGCGCGTAACGTGTGCGAGCTTGCCGGAATCAAGAATATCCGTACAAAATCCCTTGGATCCAACAACAAGCAGAACGTTGTACTTGCTACTATTAACGCTTTGAGCCAGTTGAAATCCCCGGAAGAGGTGGCTAAGGCGCGCAACAAATCTGTAGAAGAGATCGTAGGCTAAGGAGGGACATCGAAATGGCAGATAAGGTAAAGGTAACATTGATAAAATCTACAATCGGTGCCGTTCCCAAGAACAGAAAGACCATCGAAGCACTGGGGCTCACAAAGATGTATAAGACCGTCGAGCTGCCGAACAACGCTGCGACAGCAGGCGCGCTTCGCAAGGTTGCACCGTATGTAAAAGTAGAAGAAGTTTAATCAGTATAACGATAAGGAGGTGTCAGCATGGACTTATCCAATTTAAAACCGGCTGAAGGTTCAAAGCACAATGATTTCAGGAGAGGCCGCGGACACGGTTCAGGAAACGGCAAGACTGCCGGCAAGGGTCATAAGGGTCAGAAAGCCCGCTCCGGCGCACCGAGACCGGGCTTCGAGGGTGGCCAGATGCCTTTGTACCGCAGAATTCCCAAACGTGGATTTACGAACCGCAATACAAAAGAGATCGTCGCAATTAATCTTGACCGCTTAGAGAAATTTGACAACGATGCAGTCGTTACTGTAGACGCATTGATCGAGGCGGGCATCATCAAGAATCCCCGCGACGGTGTGAAAATCCTTGGAAATGGAGAATTAACCAAGAAGCTCAATGTTCAGGTCAACGCATACAGCGCAAGTGCAAAAGAGAAGATTGAGGCTCTTGGTGGAAAAGCAGAGGTGATCTAATGTTAAGAACACTTCGAGATGCATTTAAAATCAAAGACATCCGAGTTAGACTGTTATTCACATTTATGATGCTGATTGTCATCCGTATCGGCTGCCAGGTTCCGGTTCCCGGAATCAACGGCGAACTGTTCAAGGAATGGTTTGCCAGCCAGACCGGCGGAGCGTTCAGTTTCTTTGATGCGATTACCGGCGGTTCCTTCCTGGACATGTCAATCTTTGCATTGAACATTACACCGTATATCACATCTTCCATTATTATACAGCTTATGACGATTGCGATCCCGAAGCTGGAGGAGATGCAAAAAGACGGCGAGGACGGGCGCAAGAAGCTGACTGCGATTACCCGTTATGTCACGGTAGGGCTTGCAATTTTGCAGTCGGTGGCGCTGGGTATCAGCTTTGGCCGACAGGGATGGCTCTATGATTACAATGCATGGTCAGTGATTCAGGTTGTTGTAATTTTGACTGCCGGTTCCGCAGTTCTTATGTGGATCGGCGAACGTATCACGGAGCGTGGTGTCGGAAACGGTATTTCCATTGTATTGGTTATCAATATTGTTTCCAGAATCCCCAACGACCTCGGTACGTTGTGGCAGCAGTTTATTTCCGGCAAGAGCGTGGCGCGGGCGGTGCTCGCGGCGGTCGTCATCGTGGCGATTATCCTTGCGCTGGTCATATTCGTAGATATTCTGCAAAATGCGGAGCGCAAAATTCCGGTACAGTATTCCCGTAAGATTCAGGGCCGTAAGCAGGTTGGCGGACAGAGCAGCAATATTCCGCTGAAGGTGAACACCGCAGGCGTTATTCCGATTATCTTTGCGCAGTCCATTATGCAGACCCCGGTTATTATTGCGGGTATGTTTGGAGCGGGAAATGGTACAGGCGTTGGCTCCCAGATTTTGAAATATTTAAATCAGTCCAACTGGTGTGACCCCAAGCAGCCGATCTACACGATTGGTCTGGTGGTTTACCTTGTTCTGATCGTCGCATTCGCTTATTTCTATACCTCGATCACCTTCAATCCGTTGGAGATCGCGGATAACATGAAAAAGCAGGGCGGCTTTATCCCCGGCATCCGACCCGGCAAGCCTACCAGTGACTATCTGAATTCAATTTTGGGCTATATCATTTTTATTGGCGCGATCGGATTATCCATCTGTGCATTTATACCGATTTTCTTTAACGGAGTATTCAATGCATCCGTGTCCTTCGCAGGAACATCCATCATCATTATCGTAGGTGTTGTTGTGGAGACAATCAAACAGATCGAATCACAGATGCTTGTGCGCCATTATAAGGGATTTTTAAGCAATTAAAGGCAGTCGTTCAGCGATCCGGACAGGAAGCGCAGATGAGTGATTGCCGGTTGAGTTATGGAGATATGCCTGCGTGGTGTATCTCCATAGGTGGTTTAGCGGAACTATTAGAAAAGGAGGATTTTACAATGAAGATTATCATGTTGGGTGCACCCGGTGCGGGAAAAGGAACACAGGCAAAGCAGATTGCCGGAAAATATGCGATTCCTCATATTTCCACCGGAGATATCTTTCGCGCAAACATCAAGAACGGTACGGAGCTGGGGAAAAAGGCGAAGGAGTATATGGATCAGGGGCTTCTTGTACCCGATGAGCTGACCTGTGATCTGGTGGTAGACCGCATTCAGCAGGACGACTGTGGGAACGGCTTTGTTCTGGACGGATTCCCCCGGACGATTCCTCAGGCCCAGGCGCTTGACGAGGCACTCACAAAGCTTGGACAGCGCATGGACTATGCGATCGATGTGGATGTGCCGGACGAGAACATCGTGAACCGCATGGCCGGAAGACGCGCATGCCTCGACTGCGGCGCGACCTATCATATCGTTTCCCTGCCGCCCAAGACAGAGGGCAAGTGCGATGCCTGCGGCGCCAATCTCGTGCTTCGCGACGACGATAAGCCGGAGACCGTACAGAAGCGTCTCACGGTTTATCATGACCAGACTCAGCCGCTGATCGATTATTACAAGAAGCAGGGTATTTTGAAATCTGTGGACGGAACACAGCCGATGGAGACAGTATTTGCAGCCATCGCGGACATTTTAGGAGCCTAAGTAGATGCCGGTAACAATCAAGAGTGCGGAAGGCATAGAACTGATGCGTATTGCCGGTCAGATCCTTGGCAGAGTTCATAACGAGGTTGCGAAAGAATTAAAGGCGGGAATGACCACCTATGACATTGACCGTCTGGCGGAAGAGCTGATTCGCAGCTACGGATGCATCCCGTCGTTTTTAAACTATGAGGGCTTCCCCGCCAGTGTGTGTGTTTCGGTGAATGAGGAGGTCGTGCACGGCATTCCGAGCAAACAGCGGGTGTTGCAGGACGGCGATATCGTGAGCCTTGATATGGGCGTCATTTATAAGGGCTATCAGTCGGATGCGGCGCGGACGCACGGCATCGGGGAAATTTCCGACAAGGCGAGGCTTCTCATCGAGCGCACCCGGGAAAGCTTCTTTGAGGGCGCGCGCATGGCCCGTGCTGGAGGAAGGCTCTTTGACATCGGCAAGGCTATCGATGCGTCCGTGCGGCCCTATGGTTACGGGATTGTCCGTGACTTGTGCGGGCACGGCATCGGGCGGAAGATGCACGAGGAGCCGGAGGTGCCCAATTACCGGATCGCAAAGCGCGGCATGAAGCTACGCGCAGGCATGACGCTGGCTATTGAGCCGATGATCAATGCCGGGACCTATGCGGTGCGCTGGAAAAAGAACGGCTGGACAGTTGTGACCGCAGACGGGTCGCTATCCGCGCATTACGAAAATACGGTGCTTGTGACGAGGGACGGGCCGGAAATTTTATCGCTCGTGGAGGAAGCGGCAGTATAGCTTATGAGAAGCTGCAGAGCGGATTCTCATGAAAGACGCTGTTTTGCGCCGTAAATTTGATTACAGGATACGCGGAGCGATTCCTGTAATATAAATTGCCAAACCGGGAAAACAGAGCAGACCATGAATACAGACGTGCATTTGTATGTCCGGGAGCCGGACTGAAATAGATCATACGTTGAAGTTGAAAAGATTGTTATAGGAGGATTGAAATGTCAAAAGCAGATGTAATCGAGGTAGAAGGCGTAGTTGTAGAGAAGCTGCCCAACGCATTTTTTAAGGTGGAGCTGGAGAACAAGCACCAGATTCTCGCCACCATCAGCGGCAAGCTTCGCATGAACTTTATCCGCATCCTGCCCGGCGATAAAGTGACGATTGAGATGTCACCCTACGATTTGACGAAGGGCAGGATCATCTGGAGAGATAAGTAATTAAGCCGCGGGGAATGCTGCGGAAGTGAATATCGGGAAATAACTAAGGGGCTGTCCGGAAACTGGATAGTCCCTTATCCTGTTTTTTGGCGGCTGCGTACCATGCGTGAAAGATACCTGGTGTTCCGGGCGTACGGCAAAAACCATCGCCTGCTGTAAATGTCAGATGATCAGGCCTGCTACTGATTAAAAGGCACAGTCTGTTGTATTTTGTGGGATGCCGGGTAACGGTTCTTTGCATATACATTCCTGAGCCATCCTGCATAATGTGCCTCCGGGTCATAGTGCTTCCCGTTTATCGTTACCCAGGCATGGCGTGTATAGCCGTCTGGCGACCTGTCTCTGGACCCGTGTACCCTTCCGCATATGATGTATGGTTTATAACCAATTTCAGATGCCAGGGCGGCAAAGGCGCAGGCAAAGCTGTAGCAATTTCCTGTGCGCGTAGTCAGCATGTCATAAGCCGTCTGTTTCTGCCAGCCAGGTTTGTCTATATTCGGATATTTGCCGGCGTAGGAGAATTTACCGCCTGTCAGATAAGACCAGCATGCCGCTAATTTGGTCTTTTTGTCCATCTTCTCGTCTGTGATGGCGGCGACTGTCCGGATCGATTTTATTTTCAGTTTGGATGCCGTGTTATCTTTTGCCGCCCCTGTCCTGGTGAATGTAATTCCCTGGAATGTTGTGTTTCTTTTTACCTTCCCGGTTTTGGAAGCATAGTAAAGCTTACGGTTTTTGATCTGCCACCCCGTGGCGGCCTTCCCGTCCGCTCCTGCACAGTAAACCTTTCCTCCGGATGTGACGATCGAGATGCCGTTTGATAGGGCAAGTCTTCCACTGTCATGGAATATATAATAATTTCCGTCAATTTTATGGAGGCCGCAGGCCATCTGGTTGTTCTGGGGCAGGAAGTAATACTTATGCCCTTTGATTTTTTTCCAACCGGATGCGAGGATGCCCTGTGGCCCGCTGTAATATGTCTTACAGTCGGTGCCGCACCACCCGGAGGTGCATAAGACCCCGCTTTCTTCAAAAAAATAAGCTTTGTTTTCTATTTTCTGTCTCCCATAAAGCATGGCTCCGGTTTCCGGTAAAAAATAATATCGGTCCCCGTCAATGTCCAGCCAGCCGGTTGCCATCACCCCGGTTTCCGGCGAAAAATAGTATCGGTCCCCGCCAATGTCCAGCCAGCCGGCTGCCATTATGCCGGTTTCCGGTAAAAAATAATACTTCGCTCCGTCAGTTTCCTGCCAGACGCCTGCCCCGTCACCGGAGATATTTTCTGCATCAGAATATATATTTTCCGAATTTCCCGGTATCTCGGAGGCAATTACCATGATTCCGGTGTCAAGAAACAGGGCTGCCAAAATACTAACCATATATTTGCATAATTTTCTCCTCACTCTGCCACTCCTTTATATCTCTGCCGAATCGCATGGCACGCCTTTAAAGTTATTGTATGTTTTTTCTTTTGCAGGAATGATTGTGACTAATACACGATCACAGGCGTACCGGTCTCTAATTTGGCATAGAGCTGAGAGGCAGCGCTTGAGGGCAGATTTACACAGCCATGGCTGCCGGAGGATTTGTAAATTGAGCCGCCAAACCGCCTGCGCCATCTTGCGTCATGCAGGCCCTGCCCATCCGGCGTAAAAGGCATCCAATAATTTACAAAGGAATGCCATGCCCGCCTGGAACCCCGCAGTACCCTGTCGCGCTGCTTGTACAGTATTTGATGCAAACCTGTTTTGGTCTGTCGTTCCGGTGTTGGCAGTCCTGTCACGGTGCTCGTTTCCAGCTCCAATATTCCGTCTTTATAATACCATACTTTTTGCTGGCTGATAGAAACTTCCACATAGGTGTCCCCGATATCATTCTCTGTTTCGGGATCCCAAATCGCAGCTCCTTTGCTGTCCCACACAAGTTCAATACTTTTTTCTTTGTTTTTTATTGCTTTAAGAGCCGCTTTCTCTGTCTTTTCAGTGTTGAGCAGCCATCCCATGGTTTTACCCGGCAGTTGTATGCGCTCTCCGGTACTTGTGACAAAGGACCTTGTTTTTCCGTAGCTATCCAGCTGTGTGGCAAGCTCCTTAATCTCCCGCTTCAGCCATTTTTTGGAAACGACTGCCCTTTTTCCATTCCAGCGCAAATGCCGGTCCATGGGAAATGTATAGACAGGGACGCCGTCGATATGAGCAGTTAACTGGTAATTGTCCCATTTACTCGCCTTTTTCAGATCTTTTTCCAGATCTGTGCCGGTAATTTCCGGAAGTTCATAGAACTGCTCTAATCGCGGTTTTGTACCGTCTGAAAGGAAACGCTCCAGTTCCGCCACAATCATGTCCGTAGCCTTTAAAACATTTCCATACACCTCCGGGACGATTTCGGCTTTCCCATTTTTAAAACGGATCTTTGCATTCCGGGTTTTTGTGCTGTCAACGTCCTTCAGCACCTTTTTGAGCTTCTGTTTATCAACTTTATATGTTACCGTGGTTTCGTGGCCCCCTTTGCCTGACAGGTAGCACCATACATGGATGTCTTCGGGTGAAAGCTCCACGTCTATATCGGTAAATTCACAGATATTTATTTTTGTACCGCACAATTCGATCTGGCCTGATCCCAGTGCGTTTTTTATAATTTCCCTGGCGTCAGAAATGCTTTTCCCGGAAACATCAATTCCATTTACCGTATATGCCGCAGGCAGAACCCCGCCGGTTTGAAGCCCGTTGCATGCAGCGTCCGCTTTTACAAATAAAACGCAGAGCAGGATAAAAATTCCTGCGGTCGATAAAAACAGCAAACGGGCGATGTTCATGTGCCGTCTCTTGTGTCTCATCCACATTCCTCCTTGGTATTTCAGGACATTGGCATGATGTCTTTAATATACGGGATTTTCTACAAAATATTATATATCTTATTGTAGAAAAGTGTCAACAAATCTGTATTCCGTTTGAAATCGCCCGGACTAATTTTCCCGTTTCTCGAGAATCAATATTCCCGACAGTGATGTTACTGCGCGCTTTCCACATACAGCAAATATGCGGATTTGAACTCGTTATATTTCCGGCGCGCCAGATACGCTGAGAAATTGTAGTGATGAAATGAAATCAGCGTGCGGTCAAAATATGTCACGTACATCATATTCACGATGAAGCTGCGGTGGGTCTGAAAAAAGCACGACATAGTAAGCGTCTCTGTCCAGTATTTTATGGGGTGAACGGATTCATAATCCGAATCAGCCGTATGTACGATGACAGTTTTTCCCTGAGCCTCCACGCATATGATATCGGCAGCGGGAACGGAGTGAGTGCCCTCCGTCGTCTCGACGACAATTTTCCCGTTCGTGGTATGGTACAGCTCCAGGGCATCCCTCATGTTTTGAAAGAGCCGCTGTCTGTCAATGGGTTTCGAGAGGTAACGGAACACATGAATGCGCATGGCTTCATCCAGATATTCCGCGAACGATGTCACGACAAAAATGATCAGGTTCGGATGTTTCTGTTTTAACTTTTTTCCGGTGAGAATGCCGCTGATGCCGGGCATCTCCACGTCCAGAAACACGATGTCCTTCTCCCCAGCGTCGCCTAACAGCGCTTCTCCGCTCGAATAAACGGCGATCTCGGGAATGGAAAAACGGTTTTTAGAAAAATATGTCGATATATATTTTGAGAGCTGTTCGGTTATCGTTTCGTCGTCATCACAGATTAAAATTCGCATTGTGTCATTCCTTTCTTAAAGTCAAATTCGATGTATTTAAAGTGATCACCACATGAAAAAGATGCGCCTGCTCTTCATAGTAAAGCTTCATATGTCCGCGGTAGCGTGAGACGATACGCTCCACACTTTTCAGACCGTAGCCGTGCCGGGCGCGGTCCTTTTTTGTGGAAATAAGGCGGCCATTTTTTTGAAGGGGATTCGTGTGACAGGAATTTATGAGCGTGATCGCGGTCAGCCCGGCCTGGGGCATGCGCGAGGCCATGAGCTGAATTTTTGCGTCCGGCTGTTTTGCGGCGGCCTCGACGGCGTTGTCGAGCAGATTGCCAAAGAGCGAGACCAGATCGTTTTCTGAGATAAAATCCAGTGTGCCGCTGCGGATATCAGCGTGGAAGTCGATCTGCCGCTCTTTACAATCGTTCATATATCGGCAGAGGATGGCGTTTAGAAATTCATGCTTGCACAAACGGGCGGACTTCTGCAAACCGGGAGAATCGGCAAGCCGGCTGATGTAGTCTGCTATTTTCTCTCGGTTTCCCTGTTCATTGAAAAATGCGATTGCCTGTAAGTGCTTTTTGATATCGTGGATGAGGATATTCTGCGATTCGTCCCGGGTGCGGACCATTTTGTAGTAGGAGACGGCATCGGATTCCTTTTGCAGCTCGAGCTGCAGGTCGGTAAAGCGCCGGTTTTTTTCGCCGGAGTAGATATAAATGCCGTAGATGACAAAATTTGCTGTCAGAAGGAGGATGGAGCTGAATGTAATCATGTGGCTGACCGCAGGAGGAAAATCCGTATAGCGAAATACAGACAGAAATGTCAAGTCTATCCAAACTGAAATTAAAGGAATGATAGAAAAGAGTATAATTTCTTTTAAAGTATTTTTTTCGTGGTCTTTCGGTGTTTTTACAAGCGAATGAGAGATTGCATATAAAAACAAAAAGTATAATGGCTTGCTTGTAAAAAGTAAAGTAATTGAATTTTTAAAATAAAAACCGTAAAAGTTTATCGCAAAATTGGAAATAATACCAGCTACAACCATCTCGCTCAAACCCATGGCAATCGTCGTGATAGCGGCATGAAAAAGCGCGGTTGGCCATTTTATATCGTACGAAAACAGCAGAAAAATAAAATTTGCGATGAAGAATGAGGAGGTATTCAGAAATGGATTTTTTCCAAAAGAGATTCCATAAAGTATGCTGTA
>CASCGD010000102.1 GCA_949132985.1 uncultured Lachnospiraceae bacterium | reverse complement strand
AGCAGAGGACTGAAAATCCTCGTGTCTCTGGTTCGATTCCGGAACTGGGCATTTGTAATGATTTCCTGTAAATGTCGTGTATGCGCCGTTTACAGGAAATTTTATTTTTATCCGGCGGCCATCGGTATACAGATGGAAAGTTTACCAATTCTTTTTGCCAATGAAATTTGCATTTCCGCGCATTATCATATATAATATAGAGAAATATTTATACTTGCGAGTATATTTGTTTGCTAAATGATTTACGGTTTTTGATGCTACGGCAGTTTGCCGGCAAACCATTTGGCTCACAGGTACACCAGATGTTATTGTATTTTGAGGGAGAATAAAATATGAGTGAATTCCTGAATTTTTTTGTACAGTTTGGATTTGCGGCGATGTGGATGGCATTTATTATCTTGTTTCTGATTGTAGAGCTGATTACGGTTGGTTTGACGACGATCTGGCTGGCTGGCGGCGCAGCAGTGGCGTTTATTTTGGCGTCGATGGGCGCTAACTTTTTGTGGCAGCTCGCATCATTTTTTATCGTGTCATTCCTGTTGATTTATTTCACGAGACCCTGGGCGCTCAAGCGTTTTAACCCGCTTCGCACAAAGACGAACAGCGAGGGGCTGATCGGTGAGATTGTAAAAATCACGAGGTGTGTGGACAATCGCGCTGCCAAGGGAACGGCGCTTGTGAATGGACTGGAATGGAGTGCCAGAGCAGTCTCTGACGATATGATCATCAAGGAAGATACCTTAGTGAAGATTGTAAGGATTGAGGGTGTAAAGCTGATTGTAGAGCCGTTAAACACGGATCAGCAGATACAGTGAAGGCGCCGGTTTATTTCATTCGCCATGGACGGACAGTCGGAAATCTGGAACACCGATACGTGGGTGCTACGGACGAACCCTTGTGTGAGGAGGGCGTAAAGGAGCTGCAGCAATGCAGGAGGTGGCTGGAAAAACATTTTTTTGCGGAAGGATTCGCTATGCCAGGGAGGGTATATGTTAGTCCGATGCTCCGATGCAGGCAGAGTGCGCTGATTTTGTTTCCAACTGCAAAGCAGAGCTTGATTCATGATTTTCGCGAGATGAATTTTGGGGAGTTCGAATACAAAAACTATGCCGAGCTGGCGGGTGATATGCGCTATCAGGCGTATATCGACAGCGGCGGTAATACGGATTTTCCGGCGGCGGAGACGCAGGCTCATTTTCGCAGACGGATAGGGGAAGCATTTAGACAATGTATAGCGCACAATTTTGAGAATGTTGGGGCTTCTATGGCAGACAGGCCAGAGGAGCCTTTTGTTTTTTGTGTGCATGGGGGTACGATTATGGCGATTTTCGACGCATACAGTGTGCCGCACAGAGATTATTTTGAGTGGCAGGTGTCGAATGCGTCCGGTTTTTACGGTGTTCTTGAGTTTGGAAAAAATTGTATGTATTTGGAAAAGATAGAAAAGTTTTTTTGAATGGGAAGCGGAAATTGCCGCAGAAATAAGTTTTTTATGAAACAGAGGGAATGTTACGGGGGATTTTTGCTGAAAATAGAAACAAGGGTACAGTAGCAACTGATCTGCGGAGAATGAATTTTGACAGGAGAAGAGGATGCTGTTAGATACGGAAAACGGTGAAAAATTGTTGTGTGAGGAAATGGAGGCGGGAGATTTACGTCTGTGCCGCGTGTTTGGAAGTGTGGACACGCTCATTTTGCCGGAGAAAACGGAGGGCAAAAAAATTGTGAGCATCGGAGCCTATTGTTTTGCGGAAAAAGGCCGATTGACTTCGGAGCTTGCGAAGGAGGCAGAGGATGCGGGGCTAGGAGACGGGACACAGCTCAAAGAGGGTCTTTTACGCCCGCTAAGCGGCAGCTACCTGCGGGAAGCGGTGCTTCCGGATACTGTGACATGTCTGGAAGCCTATGCATTTTATAATTGTAGAAAGCTGAACCAGCTGACGGTAGGGGCGGCGCTTACGGAGGTAAACAGCGATGCGTTTATGAATTGCCGTTCCCTGAACACGCTTATTTTGCGCGCACATGCCGATGAGGCGACGGGACTTCCGTTTTTGCTGAATCAGCTGACGGCGGAGCTTAGCGTGGAATTTTGCGGGGATGGGAAACGGAAGGTGCGGCTGCTCTATCCGGAATATTCGGAGAGCTACGAGGAAATCGGTCCCGCGCATATTTTCAGCCTTCATGTGGAGGGCGAGGGTTACCGCGCCCGCAAGCAGTTTGTGAATGGACGGCTGGATGCCCGCGGTTATGATACAGTCTTTGAAAAGGCGTCAAATGAAGAACAATTTTTGACGTTGATGAAGATGGCGCTCAATCGCCTGGAGTACCCCTATGAACTGTCAGAGGCGGCTAAAGCGCGTTATCAGGCATACATCGCAGCGCATGAGATAAAGGTATTAGAGCAGCTTGTAAGGGCCGAGGACGAGGCACTGCTGGAGTCTCTGTGTACAAGCCCCCTGATCTCCAACGAGGCGATACAGGCAGCGGTCGTGCAGGCCGTATCGCAGGGGTGGACACGAGGCGTCGCCGGAATCATCCGCTGGAGAAATCAGTTGTCGGCTGAGTGAGGATAACATATGCTTATCAAATAGAGAGGCTTACGGCTGACGGGAACGCCGGTTTTACGAAAGACGCAGGCGAGGGTGACCAGAAGGCATTTCGCAGAGAAGAAACAGGAAGACATGGTCTCAAAAGTTCTGGAAGATGGGCATAAGGTATTAGTAAGAAAGAAGCAGGAGGTAATTCATGCACGCAGAAACTCAGACTGAGTGGGAAGTCCGCATGTTCGGCAGGATAATTTCATATTTGCGGGATGAGCTGTGCATAGATTTTCCTTATTTTAACCGGGCGCTTTCTGCGCTGATCCCAGAGGGAAAGGATAACATAAGTGCCTTTGCCACTGAGGGGATTCATCTGTATTTTCCACCGGCGCGCTACGTCAGTCTCTTTGAGGAAAACGAGCTTTTTTTGCGCAGGGCATATCTGCACACAGTTCTGCACTGTCTTTATGCGCATCTATGGCAGAGAGGCGGGCGGGAGGAAGTGCGGTGGAACACGGCCTGTGACATTGCAGTTGAATATATTATAGATGGATTTAATAAAAGCAGTACATGCCGCTTATTAAGCTGGTTACGACAGAAGTTCTATGAAAAGATGAAAGAACAGGATGTTTTTTCTGCGGCGGGAGTCTACGATCTGCTTGCGGATGAGACACCAGGGCATTTTTTACGCCTTTCGCGGGAATTTTATGTGGACGATCACGGACTTTGGGGTGAAAAAGATGCAAAAATGCCAAATCAAGGCCATACAAATCCATCTGAAGATGCACAGAAAAGGTGGCAGAAAATCGCACGTCAAACCCAGTTTCAAAAGGAGAAGGGAGACGAGAGCGAAGAGCAGGCTGCGGCGGCTATGCAGGAGAAAATAACGGCGCAAAGAAAACGGCGGAGTTACGCTGATTTTTTAAAGAAATTTGCCGCTTTTCATGAACAAATGAGGTGTGATTTGGACACATTTGATCTGAGTTATTACACCTACGGCCTGCGCACTTATGGCAACCTGCCGCTCATCGAGCCTTTGGAGACGCGGGAGGAGCGGCGCATACAGGAATTTGTCATTGCGGTGGACACAAGCTATTCCACAAGCGGTGAACTGGTACGCAGCTTTTTGCAGGAGACGCTTCATATTCTTCTGGAGGAGAGCGCTTTTTTTACGACGGCAAAGGTACATTTGATCCAGTGCGATGAGCAGATTCAGGAGGATATTGTGGTTACGGCTCGGACGCAGGCCGAAAGGGTTTTAGCGCGCTTTGAAATCAAGGGTGGCGGAAGCACGGATTTTCGCCCCGTCTTTGCTTATGTGGAGGAGCTTAAAGCGAAGGGTGAATTAAAGAATCTAGGCGGGCTGCTCTATTTTACAGACGGGAATGGTATTTACCCGCAGAAAAAACCGGATTATCCCTGCGCGTTTTTGTATATGGACGCGTATGACGAGAGATCCGTTCCGGCCTGGGCGATTCGCTTCAGGGTCAAAGAGGAGCGACTCGCTGAAAAAAGGTAACAGATAATGGGCAATCGCACAGGAGGAAGCTACAGTGAATATTGCGCAGGCTAAGGAAGAGATCAGGCATACCGTACAGGTATATTTAAAGAAGGATGCGGATGGTAATTACCGGATTCCGCAGGTTCGGCAGCGTCCGATCCTGCTCATGGGGCCGCCGGGTGTTGGAAAGACACAAATTATGGAGCAAATTGCCGCGGAATGTGGCGTTGGGCTGATTGTATATACAATTACGCATCACACCAGACAAAGCGCGGTAGGACTGCCGATGATCGCAGAGGAATGTTTTGAGGGTGAACGATACTCCGTTACAGAGTATACGATGAGCGAGATCATCGCGAGCATATACCGAAGCATCCGGGATGAGGGAAAAAAGGAGGGTATCCTCTTTATTGATGAGATCAATTGCGTCTCGGAGACGTTGACGCCTGCGATGCTGCAGTTTTTACAGTGTAAGACTTTCGGTAATCGCGCCGTGCCGCAGGGATGGGTGATCGTGACAGCAGGAAATCCACCGGAATACAACAAGTCCGTCCGGGATTTTGATATGGTGACGCTGGATCGTGTCCGGCTCATAGAAGTGGAAGCAGAGCTGGATGTATGGATGAAATATGCCGCTGAAAATCATATATACGGGGTGATTTTAAGCTATTTGCAGATCCGCCCGAAAAACTTTTACCGTGTGGAGACGGATGTGGATGGTCTGCGCTTTGTCACAGCAAGGGGATGGGAGGACTTGGGGGTGCTCATGCAGTCCTATGAGGAGTCCGGGATTCCCGTGACGGAGGAGGTAATCAGTGAATATGTGCGTTTGCCGGAGGTGGCGGAGGACTTTTTCGCATATTACGAGCTGTATCGGAAATATAAAGACGACTATGGCATCTCTGAGATTTTGCGCGGTCAGGCGCCGCCCGCCGTCTATGAGCGCTTGCTGCATGCGGGTTTTGATGAGCGTCTCTCGGTGGTTAATCTGCTTTTGGACGCGTTAAAAGAGCCTCTGAGGGGGTTGTTTGCATGTAAACGATTTACCGGTACGCCTGAGAGTGATGCGGTTTCGTGTGCTCTGGCAAATGCCTTTGATTTTCTGGAGGGTGCCTTCGGGGCGGATGGGTCGCAGGAAATGCTTTTGTTTGTCACCGGACTTACGATGTGTAAGGAGGCAGCGGTGTTTCTGGCGATGAATCCCCAGCCGAAATATATACAATACAATGAAGAACTTTTGAGCGGTGGCCGCAGAAGCAGGCTGTTGCAGGAATTACATCAGGATTAAACACAAAAAGGAGTGGCTTAGAGATGGATATAGGGGTTATTTTCGGACAGATGCTGGTACTTTTGGCTATGATGCTCATGGGTGTCTTCGTCTATAAAAGGGGCTGGGTGAAGGCGGAGGGCGAGCGCAGTATTTCGAAGCTGGTCGTGAATATATGCAATCCCTTTCTGATTGTGAGCGGTGTGCTGGGGGATACGGATGCGATCAGCCAGGATAAAATTTTTGGTAATTTGCAGCTGGTCATTCTCTACTACATGATTGCAATCATAGTTGGCATCTTACTGGTATGGGTGCTTCATCCGCCGAAAAACTTAAGGAGCATTTATATACTCATGGCAACCTTCTCGAATCTGGGCTTTATGGGGATTCCGGTTGCCAGAAGTCTTTATGGAAGCGAGGGTGTGGTGTATGTTTCATTTTACGTGCTGATATATAATGTGATAGTGTACACTTATGGCATGTCTCTGGCGCGAAGGGCCGCACGCGAGAAAAGCGGGGTCGATCATATGGAAAAAGCGGACATTGTCACATCCATGAAGCGCATGATCAATCCGGGCGTGATAGCAGCGCTTCTGGCGCTTGTGATCTTTGCAGCCGGTATAAAAATGCCCGCTCCGATTACTTCTCTCTGCAATTACATGGGTGATACAACGATTCCGCTGTCGATGATGATGATCGGCATTTCCATTGCAAAAGCGGATTTGCGCAGTTACCTGAAGGACATACGGATGTATTTGTTTATCCTGCTGCGGATGGTGGCACTTCCGGTTGCGGTGGCGCTTCTGATGCGAAATATGGGATTTGACGCGGTTGTTTTTGGTGTGTTTATCATTGAACTGGCTATGCCTATCGGGAGTATTATCGGGCTGTTTGCAAAGGAATGCGGTGCGGATGATGCGTATTGCATGAAGGGAACAGTCTTAAGCACATTGGCATCGATTGTGACGATACCGATTGTGGGGCTGTTCCTCTAGACCGGACAGAAACCGGTCACGAATTTTTAGGTCCGGTTTGGAGATACTTATATAAAAAAGGAGAGACAAAATGAAATTTCATACAGAAAACGAGACAGAAACGTTTGATTTTCATGAGGCCTATGTGGAGGAACTTCGCTTTGGAGCGGGCGTATTTTACATGCTGCTGGATAACGTGAAGATCCTTGAGACAAACAGTTGTAACCGGGATGTGCGCACAATGCGCACGAATGGTCTGGAGCTTCGCATTCGGGATGCACAGGTGAACAGTGTCATCGAGGAAGGCTATAAGGTTTACAATGCGGACGGTGCGCTGCAGCGGGACGTTCCCGATCGTGTCGTGGCACCGGAGGAATACGGGGCGTTTATGAAGGCGCAGCAGGGCGCCTGCATCTTTGAGTTAAAAAAAGACGGTGAGAATTACGTGTTTGCGATTGACGGTGAAGAGCATGCATACACGATTCAGGTGAAGGGAAGCGGGGACGATGAGGACTGGAATCGATTCATGAATCAGGAGGAGATCTGAAATCGAACAGTTTCATATTACGGTTTGCACAGCGAATATTTTTCCGGCGTTTGCAGATAATAGAAACACACAGAAGTAAATGGAGGAAAAACAAGCATGAAAGCAACAGGCATTGTTAGAAGAATAGACGATTT
Organism: uncultured Lachnospiraceae bacterium; assembly: GCA_949132985.1. Classification (GTDB taxonomy): domain Bacteria; phylum Bacillota; class Clostridia; order Lachnospirales; family Lachnospiraceae; genus W0P33-017. Next base: position 4,134 of record CASCGD010000102.1, on the reverse strand, counting down.
GGGGCGGGTGGTTGTGCCGAAGGAGATTCGGCGTACCTTGAGGATTCGCGAGGGGGACCCGCTCGAAATTTTTACCGACCGGGAAGGTGAGATTATCCTGAAAAAATACTCACCGATCGGAGAATTGAGTCAGTTTTCCAGTCAATACGCCGAAGCGATGGCGCAGACGACCGGTCATCTGGTGTGCATTACAGACCGGGATCATGTCATCGCTGCATCTGGAACCGGAAAAAAGGAATTTGAGGGCAAACCAATCAGCCGTGAATTAGACGAGTTGATGGAGGATCGCGGTACACTGGTGGCGAGCAGGGATGAAAATAATTTTATAAAAATAACACTGGATGACCGCGGAGAGTACGTCACCCAGGCAATCAGTACGATTATCTGCGAGGGGGACGCCATCGGTGCGGTCATTCTCTATGACAAAAACGAGAAAAACCGCATGGGTGAGACGGAAAACCAGCTTGTGCTCATTGCTGCCGGTTTTTTGGGAAAGCAGATGGAGCAGTAATTGGGAAAACAGAATAATCAGCCATGCTTCTGTCGGATGGGCGGTTCCTGAGAAAGATACGTCTCTGGTATCTCAGTGATATTTGGTAAATTATGCCGGATACCTGATCAGAACAGTCTATCCAACAGAGGCTGGTTACATATTTCTAATAATTACTGTTCTCTCTGTAACCAGCAACGAACAGTTTGGGCATGAAATTCGCTTCGCGAAGCCTAAACTGCAGGACTGAATCATGTTTTCCCGCAGCCAGGCAGCAAGTGCATGGATCGGGTGTGAAAAGTAGCTTCTAATATCTTAAATTTTCATAAAAGAATCCCTTTTTTCTTTCATTTTCTGTGATAAATCAGTATAATGAAGTAGCAATATAAAGTTTATTGTGCATAGAAGGAAGAAGGAAGATTTAAAAGGTTATGGCTAAGAACAAAAAAAAGAAAAACACAAAGCTGAAAGTTATTTTGATCTCTCAGATCATATTTCTTTCACTGGTGATCGCTGTGCTGGCCTTCTATTTTTTGGGCGGTTATGCGAAAGAGGTAAAAGCACTGCAGGAGGACGCAATTGCCCTGGTCAACGGCTCGACACAAGAGACGTTCCGGGCTTCGCAGACAAGTGTCGTCTACGATGTAAGCGGAAAAGAGATATCTGTTGTAAAGGGTGAAAAAGACAGCTATTATCTGACATATGATCGCATACCGGAGGGCGTGAAAGCGGCAATTGTCAGTATTGAGGACAAGAAGTTTTTTAAGCACCGCGGGGTCGATTTAAAGGCGATTATGAGAGCGGCGGTGGCGATGGTGAAAAACCAGAAGATCACTCAGGGCGGCAGCACGATCACCCAGCAGCTTGCCCGGACCGTGTTCCTCTCCAATGAGCGGACGTGGGAGCGGAAGATTGAAGAATTGTTTATCGCAGTAGGGCTAGAACGGCGCTACGAGAAGGAGCAGCTTTTAGAATTTTATCTGAATAACATTTATTTCGGCAACGGTTATTACGGGATCGAGGCGGCTGCGAGAGGTTATTTCAGCTGCGGCGTGGACGAACTCGATCTCGCAGACCAGGCGCTTTTGTGCGGCATTCCCAACAATCCGACCATCTATGACCCGGTGGAGAATCTGGAGAATGCTATTGCCCGCCGTGACCGTATTTTAAAACAGATGTATGATGACGGGAAGATCAAGCGGGAAACCTACGAAGAGGAAACGTTAAGAGAAGTCACGTTAAAGCGTCCAAAGCGGAAAAAACATGATTATGTAGAGACGTATACCTATTATTGCGCAACGCGTGCTCTTATGGAGCAGCAGGGCTTTGAGTTCCGCAATGAGTTTCAGGATGAAGCCGACCGGGAGGAATATGAGCAAAGCTATGAGGAGACATATGCGGACTGCCAGAAAACACTTTTTACCGGTGGATATCGGATATATACGTCCATTGATCTGAACGTACAGAAGAAATTACAAAAATCGATTGACGAGGGATTGACGCAGTTCACTGACCAGACCGATGATGGTATTTACAAGCTGCAATCTTCTGGTGTATGTATTGATAATGAAAGCGGGCATGTGACGGCCATTGTGGGCGGCAGGAGTCAGGATTTCAACGGCTATACGTTGAACCGCGCGTATCAGAGTTTTCGTCAGCCGGGCAGTTCGGTGAAACCGATTTTAGTCTATGTACCTCAGCTTGAACGGGGTTATACGCCGGATTCCATCGTGAAGGATGCACCTTTTGAAGGTGGTCCTTCCAATTCGAATGGAAAGTATTCCGGCAATATCACGCTGCGCTATGCGGTGGAACAGTCGAAAAATACGATTGCATGGAAGCTTTTGGAAGAGATGACACCGGCAGTGGGCCTGAGCTATTTAAAGAAGATGAATTTTTCGAAGCTGGATGTGAGGGATGAGGTGCCTGCAGTGGCTCTCGGCGGTTTTACTTATGGCATGTCAGCAGTGGAGATGGCCAGCAGTTATGCGGCGATTGCAAATGACGGCGTGTTCCGTGAACCCACATGCATCGAGCGTATTGAGGATGCCGACGAGCATGTGCTTTATGAGTCGGGGAATGAGTCGGTTCAGGTGTACGACCAGAATGCATCGCGCATGATGACGGATATCTTAAAGGGCGTTATGACGTCGGGGACTGCGCGGGGGCTGGATTTAGGAGCGATGCCTTCGGCGGGTAAGACCGGGACGACAAACGATCATAAGGATGGCTGGTTCTGCGGCTTTACCCGCTATTACACGGCGGCAATCTGGGTGGGATACGATACGCCCAGGGAGATGCAGGATCTTTCCGGTTCCACGTATCCGGGCCATATCTGGCAGGATTTTATGAAGAAGCTGCACGAGAAGCTGGAACCAAAGGATTTCATGCCCTATGTTAATCATGACGACAGTGTTCATGTGGCAGAGCCGGAGAAGCCGAAACCAGAAAAACCGGAGGAGCCGGAGAAACCCGAAGAGCCGGTTGATCTGCCGGGGGAAGTTGAAAAACCGGACGTACCGGAAGAACCGGAGGAGCCGGACGTACCGACGGAACCGGAAGAACCGGATGTCCCGGATATACCGGAAGAGCCGGATGTTCCAACGGAGCCGGAAGAGCCAGAAGAGCCGGAGGAGCCGGATGACGAGGGCGAAGTAGTTATTGTAGATTAGGAACTGTCAGGAAACAGCATGGCAATTGCACGCAGAATGAAAAAATATAAAAATGGAGGAAGATAAAGAATGAAGAAATACGGATTTGGCGTGGATATCGGAGGTACAACAATTAAGCTGGGACTGTTCCAGACGGACGGAAAGCTGCTTGACAAGTGGGAGATCCCCACCCGAAAAGAGAACGTCGGCGAGGCAATTCTGCCGGATGTGGCGGCAGCGATTGATGCGAAGTGTCAGGAGTGCGGAATCGATTCGGCGGATGTACAGGGTGTTGGCGTCGGCGTTCCCGGGCCGGTGACACCGGAAGGTGTTGTGCGTAAATGCGTTAATCTTGGCTGGGGCGTTTTCAATGTAGAGGAGACACTTTCCGGGCTGACCGGATTTCAGGTTAAGGCCGGCAACGATGCAAATGTGGCGGCCTTAGGTGAAATGTGGCAGGGTGCCGGTTCCGGTGCCCAAAATATGGTGATGGTGACATTGGGTACCGGTGTCGGCGGCGGAGTAATCGTCAATGGCCGTGTGGTGGCAGGTGCCACCGGAGCGGGTGGAGAGATCGGGCATATTCCCATCAGTGATGAGGAAGATCTGGTTTGCGGCTGCGGAAAGAAGGGGTGCCTGGAACAGTATGCGTCGGCAACCGGTATTGTGACGCTGACAAAGCGCACGCTTGAGGCGCATGATGAGCCAAGCAGCCTGCGGGGAGTGAAAGAGCTGACAGCGAAAGAAATCTTTGATGCGGCAAAGGAGGGAGACGACCTGGCGCTTGCCGTGTTGGAGCAGTTCGGGGAGTTTCTTGGCAAAGGACTGGCGAGTGTGGCGAGTGTAGTCAACCCTGAGGTGTTTGTCATCGGAGGCGGCGTCTCGAAAGCGGGAACGATTATTTTGGAGTATGTTGAAAAATATTTTGTGCCCTATGCGTTCCACGCCTGCCGGGACGCGAAGTTTAAGCTGGCGGAATTGGGGAATGATGCA
>CASCGD010000101.1 GCA_949132985.1 uncultured Lachnospiraceae bacterium | reverse complement strand
GTTCTACTCCTTATCTGAATCCGGAAGCCAGCTCCAAAATTTTCTCCTGTGTGGCCTCCTCCCGTGACAGTTCACCCATCATCTCACCCTCATGCATCACCAGAATCCGATCCGACATGCCAAGCAGTTCCGGCATTTCCGAGGATATCATAATGATCGCCATTCCTTTTGCCGCCAGCTCGCACATCAGCTGATAAATCTCTTTTTTTGCGCCGATATCGATCCCTCTCGTCGGCTCGTCAAAAATAATGATATCCGAGTGGCTCGCCAGCGATTTTGCCAAAACGACCTTTTGCTGATTGCCGCCTGAGAGATTTTTTGTCAGCTGTTCCTTTGTGGGCGTCTTGATGGAAAGCTCCTGAATATACTGATCCGACAGCGCTCCATCCTCCCTGCGGTTGACAAAGCCAAATTTCGATATGTCCCTGACCGCGATAAACGATATATTCTCGCGGATTGACATTTCAAGCAGCGCGCCGTGCTTTTTCCGATCCTCCGGTATGTAGGCGATGCCCTCCGTGATCGCAACCCGCGGGCATGTGATCGACTTCTCTTTTCCATGGATGAGAATGCTCCCCGCCGATTTCGGATCCGCCCCGAAAATCGCCCGGGCCGTCTCCGTCCGCCCTGCGCCCACAAGCCCTGCCAGCCCGAGGATCTCTCCCCGGCGCACCTGAAAGCTGATATTTTTCAACAGGCTTTCCGTGCAAAGCCCCTGAACCTCCAGGGCAACCTCTCCCATCTGCTTTTCGATTGCCGGAAACTGCTCGTCCAGCGAACGGCCCACCATCATCTTGATGAGCTGCGCCTGGGTGATGCCGGAGACCAGCTCCGTCCCCACATATTTCCCGTCACGCATGACCGTCACGCGGTCAGCCAGCGCAAAAATTTCCTCCATCCGGTGAGAAATATAGATAATCGCGATGCCCTTTGACTTTAACCTGCGCACAATTCCGAACAGTGCGTCGATCTCGCGGTTGGTAAGCGGCGCGCTCGGCTCGTCCATGATCAGCACCTTCACATCCGAGGAGATCGTCTTTGCGATCTCCACCAGCTGCTGGTACGCGACCGTGAGGTTTTTAACCTCCTCCGTCACGTCCACATCAATGCCAAATTCGTTCATCAGCTCTTTGGCCTTCTCATTCATCAGACTTCGGCTGATAAGCAGTCCCTTTTTCAGCTTTTGCCCCAAAAACACATTTTCCGCAACGGACAGCTCCGGAACCAGATTAAACTCCTGATAGATGACGCCAATGCCCAGTCTTTTTGACAGGGCAGGGGTCATCGAATCATAGCTGTTACCATCAAACAAGATGCTTCCCGCATTTGCCTTGATCGCACCGGAGATCACTTTGATGAGCGTCGATTTCCCGGCGCCGTTTTCTCCCATCAGTGCATGTACCTCTCCCGGATATACCTCAAGATTCATCCGATCCAAAGCCAGTACGCCGGGATATTGTTTTGTTACATTTTTCAATTCAAGAATCGGTTTCATTTCAGTTTTCTCCCGTGCTCCGTGATTTTACTGATAATCAGCTACATTTGCATCTGTTACCGCCTGAAGGTCAAACAGGCTGTCTTTCTCAAAATCCGCGCCATCCAAAATGTTTGCCGCAGTCTCAACGAGCGCTTTTCCTGTTGACGTCGGGTTCTGACTCACAGATACCTGATAGATCGTAGACTCGCTGATCAGCTTTAACGCCTCGTCCGTCGCATCGATGCCGGCGATCAGGTATTTATCCCTGTCTGTCAGGCCCGCTGCCTTAAATGCCTGATATGCGCCGAGTGCCGCACCGTCAGATACGCCGCAGACAACCTTTAAGTCAGGATTCGCCTGAAGAAAGTTCTCGGTATTTGTCATACCATCCTCCTGATCTGCCGCAGTTGCATCCGCAACAAACACAACGTTGGGCGCATACTCCTTAATTCCTTCCATGATGCCTTCCTTACGTGCAATGACGGACTCCATCAGATCATAGTTCAGGGTAGCTGCCAAAACCTCTTCCTCTGTTCCGTACATCTCGGCAATTCTCTGTCCTACCGCGCAGCCCTGGGTATAGCCGAGCACGCGTTCTTCACAACCGATATACGCATCATAGCCGTCAACCTGTGAGGTAAGGCACACGACTGCAATTCCCTGCTCCTTCGCCTTTGCAACAACCGGGGCCGCCGCCTCAGCATCCACCGCGCACACGATGATCGCGTTGCATCCCGCAGAAATAAAGTTCTCCAGTGCATCGATCTGGTTTGCAGAATCGCTGTCGCAGGCGTTGGTCATCAGCGTATAACCCTTCGCATCGCACTCTGCCTGAGCTGCATCCACCAGCTGAATAAAAAACTGTCCGGTCAGATTCAAGACAGAGATACCCATCTTGTAGCCCTCTCCTGCTTCCCCGGACTCCTCACCTGCGCTGTCATCTGCCTCGGCACCATCGTCTGCTTCATCACCCGACGCGTCATCCGTCGCAGCATCCTCCGGTGTCTCCTGCTGATCGTCCGCTGCCTTGTCCCCTGAGGAACCGCAGCCTGCAAACATCGTCGCCGCCATCGTCAGGCTGAGTACCAGTGCCAGTAATTTCTTTTTCATCGTTTGTCCTCCTTTGTGTTTCGCATGTCTGACTGTTTGCGGGAACGTTCCCTTTTCTTCCCTTTAAAAAAACGTTCCTATGTTTCCAAGCAGCAAGCGACTAGCAGCCAGCAACGTTTTGGGAACGTTCCCTTGTTTCATTTACCATATTACACATTCAACCATTTTCTGTCAATATATTTTGAATTTTTCCATATTTTGCACAATTTCGAGCTGCAAATTTCGGTAATACCTGCCAACCGGAAGGATTTTAGAGACACAAAAGGGGCTGTCCCGTTAAGAAAATTGATACAAGATATCGTTCGTTTAAATCCTTCTTCTATTAACGATATCTTGTATATGGTTTGCTTAGTGCGGCAGCCCCTTCCATATATATCCCTTATTCTGTTCTATCGAATCGTTACCTTCTTAATGTTGCTGAATGCTCCGTAATATTTCTTTCCATCCACAACGATATAGCTGCGAACCTTATAGTAATAGGTACCGCGCGACAGCTTTGTGTTCCTGCAGGCCGTCGTCTTATTTGTTGTGAAGGTTCCAATCCGCTTGTAACCGGAAGACTTTTGTTTGGAGCGATAAATCTCATAGCCCTTCACATTGCTGTGTTTTGTCCAGACAAGCGCTGCACTGTCTCCTTTTGCTTTTCCGCTCTTGAGCTTCTGCTTCTTTGGCTTGATGATAAATGTCGTCTTCGCCGTCCCGCTGTAGTAGCCGTTTCCGTAAATCACAACCGTCGCCTTGCCGGGCTTCGTATTGTTCCGGTATTCTACTTCGTAATCATCACCTTCCTCCAGAAGCTCGCCGTTTAAGCGGACAGTCACATTCGGCTCCTTTTCATCCCCGTTATAGGTCTGATTCGATGCCTTCACCGTCGCGGACGAAAGGCTCGCCTGCGTGATCTTAAAGGTCGTACTCTTGCTGCCCCGATAGCTCCCGGCTCCGGTGACGATAACGGTTGCGGTTCCGGGCTGACGATTGTTCTGATAGCTGACTGTATAGTCAACATTCTGCTGGAGCTTCGTTCCTCCAAGGGTCACTGTAACCTCCGGGCGAACCTCACTTCCGGTATAGCGCTGATTTGAGATGCTGCCAATGGTCGCATAGGTCAAATCCCGGTCGAGGATGCGGAATGTTGTTGTCCGCGTCCCGCTGTAATTTCCTTTTCCGGTAATCCTGACGGTCGCCATCCCCACATTTCGATTATTCTGGTAGCTGACCGTATAATCAACATTCTGGATTAAAAGCACATTGTTCAGCCGCACCGTAACCGAAGGTGAAATATACGATCCGGTATAAACCTGATCCGGAATCGCATCGATGGTTGCCATATTCATATTTTGTCCGGTTATACGGAACGTTGTGCTCTTTGTTCCTCTATACGTGCCCCTGCCCGTAATCGTAACGGTCGCCGTGCCCATATTCGTGTTATTGTAATAAGTCACATCATAATCGACGCCCTGCTGGAGCATCCGATTGCTCTCATATACTGTAATCGGCGGATAAATCGGATTGCCCGTGTACGCCTGATCCGGGATCGTTGTAATCGTGGCGTTTGCCACCGTCGGCGTTACGATTCGGAATGTAGCCTGCGCATTGCTTCCACTATACGTCCCTATGCCGGTCACATACACGTATGCCGTTCCTGTTCTGACATTATTCTCATATCTCACCGTATAATCCGTATTCAGCCGAAGCACCGTACTTCCCTGACGCACGGTTATGGACGGCGTGATAGCATAGCCCGTGTAGTTCTGGTCGGAAATCTTGTCTATCGTCAGCGGTGTCTGCTGCACGGTTACATTGATGGTTGCTGTCTGTCCGCCGCAGGTAATCGTAATGGTCGCTGTGCCTGTTCTTTCAGCTTTAATCGTAGTGCCGTTGACAGATACAATGTCATTTCTGTCCGAGCTGATGCTTGCCGCATCAGCGACTAACGGACAATTCTTTCCGTTTATCTGAGCAGACACTTTGATGCCTGTAAGGTTTCTCGTTTCCCCTGCATTTAAGCTGAGTGCAGATCCCACACCGGTATCAATCGTTGTCTGCACAGCTCCATTAATTGTAACTGCTCTTGTCTGTAATCCATTCAGCGTTACTGCCTGTTCATTGCTTGGTGTGTCAGAATATGCTGCCACCCAGTAATGGAACCCATTATAAACAATATGCCCAACACCCATCGCCCGAAATTGAGAATTAGACATGTTGCTGCGATCAGTGGAACTTCCAAGCCAGTCGCTATACACCGATGTTGCCGTAGTCTGTTTCCCAAGACTTTCTGCATATGATCCATAGCCATATGCCTGTGATCCGGTGCTCCCATCCGGGCCTGCCTGTTCATACCCGAGCGCTACCTCCACCGCGCGCTTCATCGCAACCCGTTCCAAACCATAATCATACGCGAGCGGAGTAGTCTGTATCGCACCTGATGAAGCCGATTGGCTAATATTAGATCTGTATTTATTTACCAGATCAAGAAGCGGCACTGCATCCGACTGCTTGTACTCCACCTGTATACGGATCTCCGCCGCCTTCACCGTCTCCACTCCCCAAATCGGAAGCAATGTGACGGTCAGCACGACTGCCAGTATACGTTTCCAAATTGCTGCTCTTTTTTCCTTCATCCTTCCTCCCACCTTTCGATAGAATTTACGCCTTAATTATACTCCCGAAAACGTCAGAAAACAACCTGTTTTTTCCATCAACAGTAACATATAGCCGCACATCACGCAGCACGTTAATTTGTGAATATTTTATATCCCAAACATTTTTCTTGTGCTTTCTACTTCTTCTGACTCACAGCCGACTTCCGCCGCAATCTGCTCATTTGTAAGATCAGGATTGCTTTTCACTGCCTGAAAAATTCTTCCCGACAGAATCAATCCTTCCTGTCTTCCTTCCTGTCTTCCTTCCTGTCTTCCTTCCCGTCTTCCTTCCTGCCTTCCTTTTGTTCTTCCCTGCTGCTCTGCCTCCTGCTGCTTTACCTGAATATCTTCCTCGTAACTATACTCCGCAATCAACATATTCTCAACCTCGCTTCCTTTCCGTTTCAAATAATCCGCCAGTATTCCCCGGCTGATACATTCCCTGATTGCTTTCCTAATTGCGCTTTCTTCACCGGAATACACTCTCACCGTATCAATAAACTGGCTGTATTCTCTCAATACGTCACATTTCTTCAGGAGTTCATGCGCCTTGTCAGAATTAATATTGATGACTTTCACCTTTAATTCCACAGAATTGTTCCCCGCCGGATTTATAAATGCATCTGACAGTTTCAATTCCTGCTCTAATGGTTGATCCTTTTGCCCATTGTAGAAAGTGTAAAATTCTGGTGTAGGTATCCTGACCAGCGTTGTCCTGTAACGGGCCTTCTTATCGATCAGCTGTTCATACGCTCTCCCCATATATAGCAGGCATCTGAGCGGCATATTCGGGTTCACACTGCTTTGGTGTTCCCCCAATACAAGCACTTGCCCATTTACCTCAAAGGAAATATCATTTTTAAAATTCTTATACAGAACATCCTCAATCTTCACCTTCCGGATAATCTTCTCATCCTGATACTCTGTATCATGCAATGCATTATATAAACTCAGCAGATTCTTTTTTGCTGTTTCATCCTGATAGAACAAATCCACGAAGACACTGTCCTTATGTTTACGATTTTCCTTTTCCACTATCTATACTGCCTTTCTTTTTTCTTATACTACCACAATTCAGTTTTTGTTTCAAATATGCTTTTTACACCGCAGCTCTGTATGACCTTCCCCTTTTCATTTCAAATGAGCCGTAGCCATGTTTACACGAATGCTTGACCCTCGCCTGCGCCAGCTGCCAAATACCCATGTAACCATGACTGCCCCGCTGATTACTTCACAGAAATAGAGAAATCCAGCCCATTTAAATCTTGCTTTCCATAAAGGGCTGGATTCTGCAACAGTAAAGCCGCAGGCTAAACTGTAACGATTTTATTTTTTCTTTTTACGGCCACGAATTCAGCATACCACTGATTTCTGAAAAATCGACAAACAGATCATCGTAAATATTGACCTTAACCGTGCAATCAAAAGAATACTGCACATTCAGCACATTTCCTTCAAAAAAGTTCACCGTCACTGTCTTTCGACGGGGGTCCACAATCCAATACTCACGGACACCTGCATTTTTGTAGTAGTAAAGTTTGCGGATATAATCGTCCGCAGGGTTACTGGGGGAAATAATTTCAATAATGAAATCAGGAGCGCCGTTGCACCTTTTTCCGTCCAGCTTGTCTTGATCGCATACAATCATAAGGTCCGGCTGGACAATGGTGAGAGGGGAGTCATACAATTTTACATCAAACGGAGCATGAAACACCCGGCACGGCCCCTTTTTGCCCTTAAGGTAAGTATGAAGTATCGTTGAAAGCTCCATGGAAATTGTCTGATGTTCCTGTGACGGACTTGCCATGTAATAAATTTGCCCGTCAAATACTTCGGCCCGGACATCCTCCGGCAGAGCTTCGTATTGTTCTAAAGAAACAATTTCACGTTCCATCTGTAATGCCTGCATGAACAACACTTCCTTTCATTCGCGCCAACACCTTTACTTAATCTTAACCAGCTTCGACAGCGTCTTATACCCATTCTTTGTAACGCGGATACGAACTATTGTTCCCTTTTTCAATTTCGGCGTCTTGATCGAGAACGTATTCTTCTTTACCGCCGCCTTTTTGTATTTTGCGTTCCCGACCTGCACTTTTACGGTTGCCCCGGAGACGGAAAGCTTTCCGGTAATCTTCGTTGCACCCTTCTTCACGCTCAGGGATGTGAACGTCATCGTCTTTTTCGCGCCCTCAGACACCGCATTCTCTTTGATCGCCTTATTCCACGCCTTTTCCCAGGTACTCATGCCCTGCGCAGACACATCCACAAACTTGACAAACTGGTTCATTCCGGCGTAATTGTATGCCGCAGTATCCGTGTAGCCGTAAAGGGTAAGATTCTGCGTACCGCCATAAAACGCGCTGTCATTAATTTTAGTGACGGAAGCGGGCACAAACATTACAGCCAGCTTCTTATCATCCCAGAATGAAAAATAATCAATCGACGTAACACCTTCTCCGAGTTTTACGGCAACCAGATTGCTGCATCCGCCAAAAGTGCCTTCCGGAATTCCGCACTGTGCCTCTACGATTGCATAGCGAAGAAGGTCGCAGCCGAAGCATAGATCCCCTGTCAGCTTTGTGACTGTTTTTGGAATCGTAATATGATCCAGTTTATCGCACTGCTCAAATGCAGATGAGATCGTGGTCACTGATGCCGGGATATCAACCACCTTAATCCCTGTTCCCTTAAAGCATCCCCACTCCAAAACCTCCACACCTTCATTGATTTTAATGCTTGAAAGATTTTTACAGCCCTGGAAGGAACCTCCCGCAACCGTTTTCAACGTACCCGGAATCACAACACTCTGTAAGCTTTCACAGTATGCAAAGCTGTTATAATCTACGGAAACCAGTTTATCAGGCAATACTACCTTCTTTAGCCCTGTTTTGTAAAAGGAAAGCCTGCCAATCGATGTAACCGTGTCAGGCAATGACACGGAGGAAAGATCGCTGTATCCTGAAAATGCAGCATTGCATACATGTGTAATTCCCTTCCCTATCACTACCTTTTTGACATTTTTTCGATAGCTGTACCAGGGCATCAGTCTCTCATCGTATTGTCCCTTATCCAGCATCGCGCCTTCGCCCTCGATCTGCAAAAGCCCCTTCGATTCGTAAAAGTGCCACTTGACGTTATCTCCCCAGGTTCCCCAGCCGTCATCGGCGAATACCTCTTTGCCGGGAAACAGCATTGCAGATAATACAAGTACAAATACAAATACCATGCTTCTAAGCCATTTCTTCATAACTATTACCTCCTGAATTTTTATACACACATCATACCATAAAAATCTCCTTTATCCCACAAATATCTTGAAATAGCTTCCCAATTGCAACCGTTCGTTACTGTTTTGCCCGCGCCATTCGAACAAACGCCTGCAGCGCTTTCTCCTGCTGCAAAATGCCGAACAATTAAGCATTCGAGAGCTTTTCTATCGCAGCTTTGATGCGCACGAGAGTCTCCTCCTTCCCAAGCACCTCCATCAGCTCCGTCGCGCCGCCGGGCGTCATCTGCTTTCCGGATACCGCGGTGCGGATCGGCCACATCACATACCCGTTCTTCACGCCCTTTTCCGCGATGTATGCGGACAGCAGCGCATAGAGCGCGTCGTTGCTGAAATCCTCCTGCGCTTCCAGTTTCGGAAGGGTATCTGTCAAAACCTCCAGCGAGGACTCTGCATTCGTCTTCATCTTTTTATGTGTGTACATCGCAACATCATATTCCGGAACCGACTCAAAAAAATCAACGTGCTCTCTGATATCCGGCAAAATTTCGATACGCGTTTTCACCATTTTCGCAATCTTATGCAAATCATAATCCTTTGAAACAACTTCGCGGATCACTGGCTGCGCCATCTCAAAAAAGCGCTCCTCGTCCATGGCCTTGAAGTACTCGCCGTTCATCCATTTTAATTTCACCATGTCGAATACGGCGGGAGATTTACTGATATGCCTGTAGTCAAAAGCCTTCACCAGCTCATCCAGCGTAAATATTTCCTGATTATCACTGGGGCTCCAGCCCAGCAGCGCCACAAAATTCACAACCGCCTCAGACAAAAAGCCCTGCTCGATCAGATCCTCGTAGGAGCTGTGTCCGCTGCGCTTTGACAGCTTCTGGTGCTCCTCGTTAACGATCAGCGGACAGTGGATGTACTTCGGCTCCTCCCAGCCAAATGCCCGGTACAAAAGCGTGTACTTCGGCGCGGAGGAAAGATACTCTGATCCGCGGATTACATGTGTAATTCCCATGAGATGATCGTCTACAACGTTCGCAAAATTGTACGTCGGATAGCCGTCAGACTTGATCAGGATCATATCGTCCATCTCCTCATTTGGCGCGGTGATGTCTCCGTAGATCTCGTCGTGGAATGTGGTCGTTCCCTCTGTCGGCATGTTGGCCCGGATCACAAAAGGCTTTCCCGCCGCCAGCTTTTCCTCGATCTCCTCTTTTGAAAGGTGCAGACAATGCTTGTCATACATCATGATCTCCTTGCCTGCCACCTCCCTGCGCAGGGAATCGATGCGCTCCTTATCGCAAAAACAGTAATAAGCGGCTCCCTTTTCAATGAGCTGCTTCGCATAATCCATGTACAGCCCGCTCCTGCATCGCTCACTCTGCACATAGGGACCAGCCCCGCCGTCCTTGTCCGGGCCCTCGTCGTGCTTTAATCCGGTTTTCTCCAGCGTGCGGTAAATGATCGCCAGCGCTTCCTCAAAAAAGCGCTCCTGATCCGTGTCCTCTATTCTCAAAATAAAATCTCCGCCCTCGTGCTTTGCGATCAAATACGTGTAGAGCGCCGTGCGCAAATTTCCGACATGCATCCTTCCGGTGGGGCTGGGGGCAAATCTTGTTCTTACTTTTTCCATGATGTCTTCTCCTCACTAAAATAATAATCTCAAACTGTCTTTTCGATACGCAAAGAAAAGCCTTTTTCAGCTAAAACGTTTCCCATTCCAAAATCACACTCAAAGACCTTTCCGCCACCATGAATTATACAACCGCCGCCGCATTTATACAAGCAAAATCCGCCATCCACGGGCAAGCGCACATGAAAAGCATGGCTGTTCACTCCGAACCAGTAACTGAAAAGACCCTTCATTGACTCCAAGACGCGCAAAACCGCCCAGTATATCGTCGCGTTAATCTTGAAGCAGTCAGTGCCTGATGTTTCTCTCAGCGCAAGGCGGTGAAAAGAGGCAAAGCGGCGGCATCGTCCACCGGCACCAACGCGGCGATGGCCAAAACAGCGAGTGCTGATTCCTCAGGGATTCATGCAATGATATACCAGATGCCTGTTAGCGGAGCAGCTGATGACAACAGAAAGACGCCGCATCGTACATATTGTAGCAACACGGCGTCTTTACTCAGTTTCAATTGTCTGATTCATATTTTGCATGTACTCCTTTCACAGCTGTTTCGAATGCCCATTCCGCTTTAACAATACGCCTGAAAGCTCTGGTTCTCGTCCATCGGAATCTCATTCAGTTTCATCTGGAACATCATCTGGAAGGATTGCTCCTTCTTTCCCTCCTGCCGGTTCTGCTGTCCCTTGGGAGGAAAGTACTGGATTCTTGTAATCGCCCCAACCGGAACGATGCTTTGATAACCTCGTGCGTATTTTGCGACAGCCACCTTCTTTCTTTCTGGATTTTGATACACCTGGCTATATAAAAATGTATGTGAAAGAGACCTTTGGCTGCCGGCATTGCCCCCCCATGCGGCTCTTACGCTATGTGCAGGAATCCGCCGGAACTGCCCTCAGCACTTCTTCGTCTCTGTTATAATATTTATCGGATATTTTTGAAAAAAGTTTATTGTTTTCTGATATTTTAATAAAAATTTAGCGAAAAGTCAATCATAAAATCATGACCGTCCGTAGACTTTTGCTCATGTGAGATAAAGAAGTAAAAGAAGTGTAAAAAATTTTGCCGTTCC
>CASCGD010000100.1 GCA_949132985.1 uncultured Lachnospiraceae bacterium | reverse complement strand
GTGTGTGGAAAATATGTTCATCATGCTAGGGCAGACTGGCGGTATGCCGGAAATGGTATTTGAGTATATTTTAAAGAAAAACGGCATTGACCCTGCGGCGGATCTGAACATCGATAAGAGTATCGATTTCGGTTCCACGGCGGCGGCGTTTTCAGGCGGGCAGGGGGATTTCAGCGTTGAATTCGAACCTGGAGCCACCGCTCTTGAGCTGGAGGGCGACGGTTTTGTAGTGGCTTCCCTCGGCGTGGACAGCGGATACGTGCCCTACACCGCTTTTTCCGCAAAGGACAGCTACATGAAGGAACATCCCGAGGTCATCGAAGGCTTTACGGCTGCACTGAAAAAGGGCGTGGAGTATGTAAACAGCCATACGCCGGAAGAGACTGCGGATCTGATCGCCCCGCAGTTTCCGGATACCGACAAGGAGACGATGGCCACCATTATCAGGCGGTATGCCGATCAGGATACCTGGAAGCCCGATCTCAAATTCGAGAAGGATGCTTACGAGCTGCTTCTGGATATTTTGGAGGAGGCAGGACAGATCAGCGAGCGGCCGGAGTATGAAAAGCTTGTGACTGCAGAATATGTGAAATAACTGCCTGATCCGTTGGTCAAAAAGCAGAGCCGGGAACCTGTTTTTTAGATTCCCGGCTCTATCACTCTGCTCATGCGGTTCCTTCCGGCTATTACTCCGGCGGTTAAATGCCGACGAATTTTACGCAGAATCATGTTTCATCTGCAAGGAGGAAGAAGGCGGCGCAGCGGGGCTGCGTCAACGGATGACAACGCAGCAGATGGAAATTTAGGCAAGTAAAAACGTCGATATTTAACCGCCGGAGTAATACCTGCCCCGGAGATCTATTTTTGCAATCCATACACAAAAAATGGTTTGTATGGAGCGTCTGAATATGGTAAGCTATTCTAAATGCATCCGTGCGGCAAATCTGCAAATATACTTTATGCGGGCTGCCTGCGGAGGGTAATCCGGAGAGATTACAACTATACGAAGGATGATATGGAGGGTAAAGCTATGGAGTACTCATTGTCAAACGAATTTCTGGAGGTGAAGGTGTCGAGCACCGGGGGAGCGATGACCTCGATTAAAAGTAAGGACGGGCTGGAGTATTTATGGCAGGGGGATCCCGCTTACTGGGCAAATCAGGCACCGCTTCTGTTTCCGATCTGCGGCAGCATCCGGGAGAACCAGGCGTCGGTGGGCGATCACAGGCAGATGCAGATGAACAGGCACGGCATCGTGCGCGACAGGGAGTTCGACTGCGAGCAGCAGTCGATGCACTCCGTGACGATGGCGGTGAGAAGCGATGAGGAGATGCTGGAGCAGTTTCCCTTTGAGGTAAAGTTCTCCGTGACCTACACGCTGGAGGGACATTCCGTGATCCAGACATTTACGGTGGAAAACCTCGAGGAGGAAGAGATGCTTCCTTTTTTCGTGGGTGGACATCCCGCGTTCAACTGCCCCATGCTGGAGGGAGAGGATTATACAGATTACTACGTGGAGTTCGAGAAGGAGGAGACGTGCAGCGTTCCCGAGCAGCTCACGGAAACCGGGCTGTTGAATTTGCAGAAGCGCAGGGACTTCTTAAAGGGGACAAAGCGCCTGCCATTAAACTTCGATCTGTTTGCGGAGGATGCGGTTACCTTTGACGAGCTAAAGTCCCGCAGCGTGAAGCTGGCATCGGAGAAGCACGGGCACAGCGTGACCGTGGATTTTGAGGAGTTCCCCTATTTTATTTTGTGGACAACCGCGAACAGGGGGCCGTTTTTAGCGATGGAGCCGTGGCTTGGCCTTTCCACCTGCAGCGATGAGAGCGACCAGTTCGAGGAAAAGCGCGGCGTGCAGATCGCGGCGCCCGGCGAGCGCAGAAGCTACAGCTTTACGATGACGTTTGCATAGGGAAAACGGTTTTGTGTCGATTTGTGTCCCGTCTGTTTTGTGCATATTGCACAGGCAGGCGGGGTATTTTTTATATGCGCAGGCCCGCATATAGAAGTTTGCCGCCGTGACAGCATGTGGGCCGCGCGGTGTGCAGTGGAAAATTGCCCTGCCGGATTATGCGTGGAATCTGGACTTTCTCATGAAAAAGGAGTACAATATAAGACGATTTTTGGACTTTGTAATGAGGGATAAAGTGGGTGAATTTATACCGGATGCGCATGACTGGTGACATGAAGCGCCGCGTGCCGTTTTACGATATACTCGCCGCCGGTAAAATCGGCTGTGCGCATCAATTTGGTTTCTGGTATCCTTATACTCACGGTTATATATTAAGGAGGCATCTCGCATGTTTGTGGTTCTGCTGCTGATCTGGATTATATTTAACGGGAAATTCAATCTGGAAATTCTCTTGTTCGGGCTGGTGATCGCCGGGGCGGTGTTTGCGTATATGTCAAGGTTTATGAACTACGGGATCAAACGGGAGCTGGAGTTTTACCGGCGGCTGCCCGGTTTTCTGCATTACGTGTTTGTGCTTGTGTGGGAAATTCTGATGGCAAATCTGAATGTGTGCCGTCTTATCCTCTCGGAGAAGGAGGAGATCGATCCTGCCATCGTGGAGGTGAAGTCCGTGATGAAGACTACGACGGGGCGCGCGTTTTATGCGAATGCAATCACGCTCACTCCCGGTACCATCACAGTGACGCTGGAGGACGATACCTGCGTGGTGCACTGTCTGGACGATACCCTGGCCCAGGGGCTTGTGGATTCAAGGTTGGAACAATTGCTGCATGAGCTGGAGGTGTAAAGATGGGAAAGGGAATTCCTGCATTGGAGCAGGCGTATCAGGTTTTATTTGCCGCATCGCTGGTCATTTTGGCTATTTTTCTCTTACTCAGCCTCGTGCGCGCGATCATGGGGCCGCGGGTGGCGGACCGCATTGTTGCGGTGAATATGATGGGTACGATCACGATCACAATCATTGCGATTCTTGCGGTGCTCAAGCAGGAGGGTTATCTGGTGGATATCTGCCTGATCTATGCCATGACAAGCTTTCTGGCGGTGATCGTGCTCTGCAAGGTTTATATGGGCGTGTACCGCCAGCGCAAGGAAGGAAAAGAGGACGGGGAGGAGACGGAACATGGAAGCTTTTGAGTGGATTCGTTTTTTTGCAGGGGGTGCTCTGCTTGTGTGCGGACTTTTGATTTTTTTGATTGAGATCGTCGGCGTATTCCGTTTTAAATATGTCTTAAACCGCATGCATGCGGCGGCCATGGGAGATACGCTCGGCATTGGCTGCTGTCTGCTCGGGCTGATTTTGATGTGCGGCTTTTCTTTTACGTCGCTCAAGCTGTTTCTGGTCATTGTTTTCCTTTGGTTTTCCTCGCCGGTGTCCTCTCATCTGATCGCGCGTCTGGAGGCGGCGACGGACGAGGAGCCGCAGATGCATTACCGACAGCTTTTGATTGATAAGAAGGGCAATATTTCGGAGAGGGTTTTGCAGGAAAGGGAGGATGCAGATGGAGATCTTTCTTAACATTTTGCTGGGGTTTCTGGTGGTCTGCGCCCTGGCGGTGAGCGTTTCAAAAAATCTGCTCAACTCGATTTTAGTGTACATGTCGTTTTCGCTGGTTATGTCAGTCATCTGGATTTTGCTGGAGTCGCCGGATCTGGCCATCACCGAGGCGGCGGTGGGAGCGGGGGTCACGTCCATTTTGTTTATTATTACCCTGAAAAAAATACATGCGATCGTGAAAGAGAAGGACGAGGAGGAGCGCAATGAGTAAAAAAGTATCCCGGGAAGCTTATGAGAAAACACGCTCTTTTCGATTCAGGCAGTGGTTTGACGGGACAAAGGACCCGTTTCTTGACACGATGGAGATGAAGCCGCAGGAGGAGTTCTGCGAGTCAAAGAAGCTGATCCACGAGCAGGAGCTGCAGCACCGAAAAATCATTGAGAAATCTTACGACGTGGAGCACAATGCACAGGTGCGTCTGTTCCAGAAATTTTACAATATTTTTTCGGTGATCTTCTGCCTGTGCCTGCTGTTTATTTTGCTGATGGGCGTGTCCTATTTGCCGCAGTATGGGCATATGGAAAATCCGGTAAACAATGAGGTGAGTGCCCGCTACATCGAGAAGGGCCTGCAGGAGACGGGAGCCGTCAATATTGTGACGGGTATGATTCTTGACTATCGCGCATTCGATACGCTGGGAGAGTCGCACGTGCTTTTTATTGCGACGTGTACCGTGCTCATTCTGCTGAGGGTGGACAAAAAGAAGTATCAGGAGACGGCGGAGCACAACGACCGCATCTATGAGCCGAAAAATGATGTGATTCTACAGACGGCGGCGCGCGTGCTGGTTCCTGCAATCGAAATCTTTGGAATTTACGTGATTCTCGGCGGTCATCTCGGGCCCGGAGGCGGCTTTTCCGGCGGCGCAGTGTGCGGCGCGGGGCTGATTCTGTATCTGAACGCCTTCGGATTTGCAAAGACGGAGCACTTTTTTACCGGGAAAACATACAAGTGCATGTGTTTTGGCGCGCTGGCCTGCTATTCGTTTGCGAAAACCTATTCCTTTTATACGGGGGCAAACCACATCGAGAGCGGCATTCCCCTCGGCACACCCGGTGCGATTTTGAGCAGCGGGCTGATTCTCGTGCTGGATATCTGCGTGGGCCTTGTGGTGGCGGGGACGATGTACACGTTTTACGTGATGTTCCGGAAGGGAGGCTACTGATATGAATCTCTCTAATCTGCTGGTGAATTATGAGGAGGCGATAGCGATGGTGCTGTTTGCCATCGGCTTTTCTAACCTGCTCATGCAGAAAAATATGATCAAGAAGATTATCGGATTTAACATTATGGATTCGGCGGTGTATCTGTTTTTGGCGCTCAAGGGTTACATCAGAGGGCATAAGGCGGCCATTGTGACGGACGGCGTGCAGAGCGTGGATGTATACATCAATCCGATTCCCAGCGGCCTCGTGCTCACCGGCATCGTGGTATCCGTGTCCGTGACGGCGCTCATGCTCTCACTCACCATACGGCTTTACCGCAGGTATCACACCCTTGATATCGACCGGATTACGATGGAAGTGAAAAGGGGTGGCGATAAATGAAGCTGGAATTTGTGCGGAATTTTCCGCTGTTTTGTATCATCCTGACGCTGTTTTCCGGCCCGCTCTCCATGATTTTGAGTGGGAGGAAGGCGAGGTATTTAAATCTTGGCGTGATTACGGCTGTTGGCGTCATGTCATTTCTGGTGCTTGCTGAGGTGTCCGGGAGCGGGAACCCCTATGTGTATCGGATGGGGCATTTTCCGGCTCCATGGGGCAATGAGATCCGTGTCGGCCCCCTGGAGGCGTTTATGGCGCTGTTTTTTTGCATCATCATGCTTTTGTCCATGATCGGCGGTATGTATGAGCGAAAGTCAGAGATTGTGGAGAGCAAGGAAAACCTCTATTATATTATGGTGAACCTGCTTTTAACCTCCCTGATCGCGCTGATCTACACGAATGATCTGTTTACGGCGTACGTGTTTGTGGAGATCAATACGATCTCCGCCTGCGGTATGATCATGATCAAGCAGAACGGGCGTACGCTGGAGGCGTCTGTGCGGTATATGATTATGAGCCTGCTTGGCTCTGGTATGCTGCTGCTCGGCATCTGTTTTCTCTACGGGCTGACGGGGCATCTGCTGATGAGCAACATTCAGGAGTCCGTGGCAAGAATCGCGGCGGCGGGCACTTACCATCCGCCTCTTATGGTGGCGGTGGGCCTGATGTGTGTCGGACTTGCAATTAAAAGCGCGCTGTTCCCGTTTCATTCGTGGCTGCCGGACGCCTATGGATATTCCACAACCTCCTCGGCGGCAATTTTGTCGTCTTTGGTATCGAAGGGTTATATCTTTTTGCTGATTAAGATTTTTTACCGGGTGATTGGCTTTGATGTGATTCTTAACAGCCGGATCATCAACCTGTTTTTCGTGTTCGGCATTGCGGGCATGATGTTCGGCTCCATCAGTGCGAGCCGGGAGAACAATATCCGGCGCATGATTGCTTTCTCGTCGGTGGCTCAGATCGGATATATTTATATGGGTTTCGGACTTGGGACAACCCTGGGTGTGATGGCGAGCATTTATCATATCTTATCCCACGCTGCCACGAAATCGCTGCTGTTTGTGGCGGCTTCGGGCTTAAGCGAGTGCTCAGGGGGAAGCAAGGAGATTTCCAGACTGACCGGGGCGGGCTACCGCAACCGTATGGCGGGAGTTGCTTTTACAGTGGGGGCGCTCTCCATGATTGGTTTTCCCCTGTTTTCGGGCTTTATCTCGAAAATTCTGTTTGCCCAGGCTGCGGTGGACGAGGTGGGAAAGATGCTGCCGACCCTGATTGCGCTGGCCCTCAGCACGATTTTGAATGTGATCTATTTCATGCGGGCGGTGCTTATCATCTACACGCCCACCGGATATGTTTCGGCTGAGAGCGGAGAAAATTATACGCAGGTGAGGATGCGAATGCATCCTGAAAAATCCATTGTGTTTACCGGCTTTATTTTGTTAAATCTGGTGCTGGGCCTGATGTCGCAGCCCATCGTGGAGCTGTGTTCAAGGGGACTAGGGATGTTTGAGTAGGAAAGCAAAATGCGAAGCATTTTTTTGCATGCTTTCCTACGATTTGCCCGTGAGGGAACGAGCGGGCGGGTACTGCTCTGCGGTAGGAAGGCCGCATCAGGAAGGCATAAATGAGGAGAGAAAAATATGGTAAAGATCATGGGAGGCACGCTGCTGCTTCCGATAGTGGTTTCGATAGTTGTTCCAATCGTCGGGGGCTTTCTTTTGGCGGCGGATTCGTTTAGACGACATTTCAGGCTTCCGGAATATGATTCGGACGGTGAGCTTCCCGAGTTCGAGAAGGACAGATTGGAAATCCATACCTATGTGGGAACGATGCTGCTTTATTCCGCGGCGATGACGCTTTTTTGCTGCTTTGGCGAAAGGGAAGGAGAACCGTTTCGCATGCTGACCCTGGGGGAGCGCCTGAGTATTGAGTTTGCGGTGGATTCCGTGAGTGTGCTGTTTGTGTGCATCACGACACTGATCTGGGTGCTGGTAGCGGTTTATGCATTTGCATACATGAATCATGAGGGGGAGCAGCGGCGGTTCTTCGGTTTTTATCTGATGCTTTACGGAGTGCTGGTGGCACTGGACCTTTCCGCGAACCTGGTGACGATGTATCTGTGCTACGAGCTGATGACGCTGGTGTCCATGGTTCTGGTGCTGCACAACGGTTCCCGGGAGGCGATCATGGCGGCATTAAAATACCTGTTTTACTCGCTGTGCGGCGCGTATCTTGGGCTGTTTGGTATTTTTTATCTGAACCGCTACTGTGTGGATCTGGATTTTTCAGGCGGCAGCAGGCTCGACATGGAGCTGCTTGCGGGTCATGAGGGGACGCTGCTTGTGGTTGTATTTCTCATGATCATCGGTTTCGGGGCCAAGGCAGGCATGTTTCCGCTGCACGGCTGGCTGCCCGCGGCCCATCCGGTGGCACCTTCGCCTGCGTCTGCGGCGCTCTCGGGTATCATTGTCAAATCCGGCGTGTTGGCTACCATTCGTGTGGTCTATTATATTGTGGGCGCAGATTTTCTGAGGGGAACCTGGGTGCAGACGGCGTGGATGAGTCTCACGCTTGTGACTGTTTTCATGGGTTCGCTGCTGGCCTTCCGGGAACCGGTGATAAAGAAGCGCTTTGCCTACTCGACAGTCAGCCAGGTTTCCTATATTTTGTTCGGATTATCGCTGCTGCAGGAGCAGGCTTTTACCGGCTCGCTTTTGCACACCGTATTCCATGCGCTGATCAAGTGCGGTCTGTTTCTTAGTGCCGGTGTTTTCCTGGTTGTCTGCAATAAAAGCCGGGTGGAGGAGCTTGCCGGTATCGGGCGTAAAATGCCGGTGATGCTCTGGTGCTATACAATTTTTGCACTGGCACTTGTGGGGATTCCGCCCACCAGCGGTTTTGTGAGTAAGTGGCAGCTTGCAGCGGGGGCTTTGGATGCGGGCGTTGGATTTTTTGGGTGGTTTGGCCCTCTGGTGCTGCTGGTCAGCGCTCTGCTCACCGCGGGATATCTTCTGCCTGTCACGATGAGGGGATTTTTCCCCGGGGAAAATGACCGCTGCCGGGAGGTTTCGAAAAAGGAGCCGCCGCTTCTTATGCTGATACCGCTTCTGGTTTTGGCGGCGCTTGCGCTGTTGCTCGGGGTATTTCCCGGCGGGCTGACGGACATATGCCGCCAGCTGGCGAGCAGTGTTTTTTAGGAGGAAGGCAAATGCGGAGCATTTAAGAGAATGCCTTCCGACGACTTGCCCGTGAGGGAGCGAGCGGGCGCTACCGCAAAAAGGGAGGAAGGCAAATGCGGAGCATTTAAGAGAATGCCTTCCGACGACTTGCCCGTGAGGGAGCGAGCGGGCGCTACTGCAAAAAGGGAGGAAGGCAAATGCGGAGCATTTATGGGAGAGCCTTCCGACGACTTGCCCGTGAGGGAAGCGAGCGGGCGCTACTATATTAAAAGGAGGAAGGCAAATGAGCGGAGCAATGTATGTTTTGGCTGTTTTCCTGCCGATTTTTCTTGCTGTTCTAATTCCGCTGGTGAAATGGAAAAACAAAAAATTGATGATGGTCTACGCGGAGTGTGTGGTGCTTTTGACATCTGCGCTTGTGTTCCATATATTAGGGCATGCGGACGGGGAAATTTTTACGTTGTTTCAGTTCGCAAACAATCTCGATGTAGGTTTTCGGGTGGACGCCCTTACCAGGGTGTTTGCAGCGCTGGTGTCGTTTTTGTGGCCGCTTGCGACCCTTTATGCATTCGAGTATATGCGGCATCTGCATGATCAGGAGCTGTTTTTCATGTACTATGTGATGACCTTTGGCGTGACGCTGGGCATCGCGTTTTCCAGCAATATTCTGACGATGTACTGCTTTTACGAGATGCTGACCATAGTGACGCTGCCGCTGATTATGCATACGATGAGCCGGGAGGCAATTTTGGCGAGCCATACGTATATTTTGTACTCTCTGGGCGGTGCGGCGTTTGCGTTTATCGGCATGGTATTTATCCTCTATTATGGCACGACGGGAGATTTTACGCCGGGCGGTGTTTTTTTTGTTCCGGCAGAGCCGGGCAGGCAGAACGTGCTTCTTGTATTGTATGTTTTGACGTTTTTTGGCTTTTCGGTAAAGACGGCTATGTGGCCCTTTGGCGGGTGGCTGCCGAAGGCAGGTGTGGCGCCCACGCCTGTGACGGCGCTGCTGCATGCGGTGGCAGTGGTGAAGGCGGGTGCTTTTGCGATTATGCGCATTACCTACTACAGCTTTGGCACAGAGCTTTTGCGGGGCAGCTGGGCGCAGACGCTGGTGATGGTGTTTGTCATCATAACCATCGTATACGGCTGCAGCAATGCGTTGAAGGAAACACACTTAAAGCGGCGGCTGGCGTACTCCACCATGAGCAACCTTTCCTATATTTTGTTCGGCGTTGTTCTGATGAGTCCGCTTGGATTTCTCGGTGCGCTCTGCCATATGGTGTTTCATGCCTTTATGAAAATCTGTTCGTTTTTCTGTGTGGGAGCTGTGATGCATCAGACAGGAAAAACTTATGTGCATGAGATAGATGGCCTGGGGCGGCGTATGCCGGTCGTGTTTACAATTTTTACCATTTCAGGGCTGGCGCTCATGGGCGTACCGGGCCTGCCGGGCTTTATCAGCAAATGGAATCTGGCGAATGCGGCGGTGGCAAACGAGCATCCGCTGGCGTTGGTTGGCGTGATGGCGCTGCTTATCTCCGCACTTCTGACGGCGGTCTATATGATGAGCATTTGTGTAAGGGCATTGTTCCCAGGGCGGAAGTTTGATTACGAAACGATCGAAACCGTGAGAGACCCCGGCTGGATGATGCGTGTGCCGCTGCTGATTTTTGTGGTCGTGCTGTTTATTTTCGGACTGCACAGCGGGCCGTTGGTGGACGTATTTGAGGAGATTGTGGCGCGTACATAAAAAGTAAATTCAAGCAATAAATAAGGAGAAACACGATGAAATTTTACCTTCCTGAAATCTGCGGATACGGCCTGAGCTTTTCCGCAGACGGCTTTCGCATCATCTTTGCGGCGGTGACGATTTTTGCGTGGCTCATGTCGCTTATGCTCTCTGTGCAATACATGAAGGGGGAGGAACATCAGGGGCGCTACTGGTTTTTTACGGCGGTCACGCTTGCCGCGACCCTCGGCGTCTTTTTCTCAGCGGATTTTTTTACCGCGCTGATCTTTTTTGAGCTGATGTCCTTCACCTCCTACACATGGGTGGCGCAGACGGAAAAAGCGGCCGCTCTGCGGGCGGCGGATACGTATCTCGCGGTAGCGGTTCTCGGCGGCCTTGCGATGCTTATGGGGCTGTTTTTGCTTTACCACATGTATGGAACACTTGATTTTGAGCGGCTGGGGGAGCTGGCGCGCACGGGAGAGGCCTCGCCGATGCTCTATGCGGCGGGAGTCTGCATTCTGACAGGCTTCGGAGCGAAGGCGGGCATTTTCCCTCTGCACATCTGGCTTCCAAAGGCACATCCTGTGGCTCCGGCTCCGGCCTCGGCATTGCTCTCGGGCGTGCTGACAAAGACCGGGATTTTCGGGGTGATCGTGCTTTGCGTCCGCATGTTTGCAGGCGATGAGGGCTGGGGCGGGCTTCTCCTCGTGTTGGGAACCGCTACGATGGTGATCGGCGCGGTTCTGGCGGTCTTTTCCGTGGATTTGAAGCGGACGCTGGCATGCTCTTCCGTCTCGCAGATCGGGTTTATTACGGTTGGGCTTGGCATGTGCAGTTTATTATACAAAGAGCACGAGCTGGCGGCACACGGGGCGATGCTTCATATGATCAATCATTCGCTCATCAAGCTGGTATTATTTTTGTCCGCGGGCGTGATCTATATGAACACGCATCAGCTCGATTTAAATGTGATTCGCGGCTTCGGGCAAAAAAAGCCGTTTTTGAAGGGCTGCTTTCTGGTGGGCGCGCTGGCCATCAGCGGCATTCCGCTTTTTAGCGGATATATCAGCAAGACGCTGCTGCATGAGAGTATTCTGGAATACGGCAGCGCAGGGTGGATAAAAGTGGTGGAGATTCTTTTCATTGTCAGCGGCGGCATGACGGTGAAAAGAATCTCCACCACTTTTA
>CASCGD010000099.1 GCA_949132985.1 uncultured Lachnospiraceae bacterium | reverse complement strand
CACACATAATCTGACACTCTCCCCGTTAGTCTAAACTGGAAGGCTGAACTGTTACTATGTGGTTAATCAGGATTGTTTTTCATGTCCGGGACACGGTCCTTTCGGTATTGCTCCGGCGCTGTATATACGTTCGCGTAAAGTTTCAGAAAATCTGTCATAAAAATTAAATTTCAGCGGTTGAAATTCGATTTCCGGTATGTCATAATTAACTCTGTGTAACTATTCAATTTTTAGTATTACACAGAATTTTCCGTTGCTTTTCACAGAGTGGGCGGTAACGCTTTTTCAGGCGCGGCTGTCGGCGGATCATGGCCGGTGGTTGGCAAAGTTTTAAAGAGAAAAGAGGTTTTGTTTAATGATGGATACGAGAGTGGATGTGTACAGTCCGAAAAAAGTAAAGGTAAAGCCATATGAGCATCATGTAAAATATTATGAGACGGATCAGATGCGTATCGCGCATCACTCCAACTACATTCGATGGATGGAGGAGGCCCGCATGGACATGATGGAGCAGATGGGCTTTAGTTACGATAAGATGGAGGAGCTTGAAATTATCAGCCCTGTGCTCTCGGTAAGCTGCGAGTACAAGAGTATGGTGCGCTTCGGCGAGACGGTTGTGGTAAATGCGAAGGTGGCGCGCTACAACGGCATCAAGCTGGAGGTTGTCTATGAGATGACGGACAAGGAGACGGGAGAGCTGCGCGCGGCCGCCCAGAGCACACACTGCTTCCTCACGCTCTCAGGAAAACCGCTGTCGCTGAAACGTTCCTATCCGGAGATTGATACAAAGTTTTTCACGTTGGTTGAGGATGAATAGATGATGAGGGAAAAGATCGTTCTGATTGACGGGCACAGCATTTTAAACCGCGCGTTTTACGGGGTGCCCGATCTCACAAATGCAAAAGGAATACACACGAACGCGGTATACGGCTTTCTGAATATCCTTTTTAAAATACTTGAGGAGGAGCAGCCGGATTATCTGACGGTGGCTTTCGACGTGCATGCGCCTACCTTCCGGCATGAGATGTATGACGGCTACAAGGGCACGAGAAAACCGATGGCGCCGGAGCTGCGCGAGCAGGTTCCTCTTATGAAACAGATGCTTGCGGCGATGGGTGTTGTGATGGTGGAACAGGCGGGACTGGAGGCGGACGATCTTTTAGGGACGCTCTCGCGCCGGGCACAGGAGGCCGGGCTTGACGTGTCCGTTGTCTCAGGTGACCGTGACCTTTTGCAGCTTGCCACGGACCGCATTAAGATTCGGATTCCGAAAACGAAAAAAACGGGCACGGAAATTGAGGATTACTATGCGGCGGATGTGCAGGCGCGTTATATGGTGACACCGGAGGAGTTTATTGATGTGAAGGCGCTCATGGGCGACGCCTCCGACAACATTCCCGGCGTGGCGGGAATCGGGGAAAAGGGCGCAACAAAGCTGATTGCACAATATCACAGCATCGAGGAAGCGTATGCGCATGTAGATGAGATTAAGCCGGCCCGGGCGCGGGATGCGTTGCGGGAGCACTATGACATGGCGCAGATGAGCAAGGAGCTGGCGACGATTAAGCTGGACTGCGAGATTCCTTTTCGGCTGCCGGATGCAAAAATCGGGAATCTTTTTACGCAGGAGGCATATGTGCTCTGCCGGGAGCTTGATTTTAAAAACATGCTGCATCGTTTTCCGGCGGAACAGGTGACAAGGGAAGCGGTGGAGATCACGGTCCGCACGCTTCTTGACGGGAGGGAGGTACACGCGCAAATCAGCGGCCTGAACCGTACGGCGGCGCTTAAGCTGTTTGTGGAAAAAGGAGAGCTGCTGGGTCTTGCCGCGTGTGATACGCCCGGGGAGGTTTCCTGGATGCCCGTCACAGAGGTTGTGGACGATGTGTTTTTGCTGGAGGAGATGCAGGACTTTTTCACCCTGGGAAAACACATGGTGACGATGGATTTCAAGGATCAGCTCAAGCGTCTGTATCCCCGGGGCACAGAAATCTGCCGCAGACAGCAGGTGGATGACCTGGAGGTCGTGGAATATCTGCTGAACCCTTTAAAGCACGAGTATGTGTATGAGGATCTGGCAAAAAATTATCTGGATGAGATGTATCCGACAAGGGGCGATCTGCTTGGGAAGCTGACGCTGAAAAAAGCGCTGGCGGAGGAGGAAACCCGGGAAGCAGCGCTCAAATATATCGGGAATTTTTTATCGACGCTGCTGCGCGCACGGGAACCGATGCTCGGGCTTTTGGAAGCGCAGGGGATGAAGGAGCTTTACGAAACCATCGAGCGTCCGCTGATATTTGTTCTGGCGGATATGGAGCTTTGCGGCATGATCGCTGACAAGCAGGCTCTGAGGAACTACGGGGAACGCCTGACGGTTCGCATTCAGGAGCTGGAGCAAGAGATTTATGCGGGTGCGGGCGAGTCGTTTAACATCAACTCCCCGAAGCAGCTGGGCGTGATATTGTTTGAAAAATTACAGATGCCATACGGCAAAAAGACAAAGACCGGATATTCCACGGCGGCGGACGTGCTGGACAAGCTGGCGCCGGAATACCCGTTTGTGGCGCAGATTCTGGAGTACCGTCAGCTGGCGAAGCTGAAATCAACTTACGCAGACGGGCTGGCGGAGTGCATCGGTGAGGACGGACGCATTCATTCCACCTTCCGCCAGACGATCACGGCGACGGGACGAATCAGCAGCACGGAGCCGAATCTGCAAAATATTCCGATCCGCATGGAGCTGGGACGGCTCATCCGCAAAGTATTTCTGCCGAAAGAGGGCAGCCTGTTTCTGGACGCGGATTACTCGCAGATCGAGCTGCGGGTGCTGGCGCACATGTCGGGGGATCAGACGCTGATTGACGCGTATCGGCAGGCGCAGGACATTCACCGGATCACTGCATCGCAGGTGTTCCACATCCCCTTTGACGAGGTGACGGATCTGCAGCGGCGAAATGCAAAGGCGGTAAATTTCGGCATTGTTTACGGTATCAGCTCCTTCGGCTTGGGGGAGGATCTGGGCATTACCAGACAGGAGGCGGCGGAGTACATCAAACAGTATTTTGCGACCTACCCGAAGATCAAACAATTTTTGGATTCTCTCGTGAAGCAGGCGAAGGAGAAGGGCTATGTGACGACGCTTTTTGGCAGGAGGCGGCCGGTTCCGGAGCTCTCCTCAAGCAACTTTATGCAGCGCTCCTTCGGCGAGCGGGTGGCGATGAATTCACCGATTCAGGGAACCGCAGCGGATATCATTAAGATTGCGATGTTGCGTGTACACGATCGGCTTTGCGCAGAGGGACTGGAGTCAAGGCTGATTTTGCAGGTGCACGACGAACTGCTGATCGAGACGAAGGAATCGGAGCGGGAACGTGTGGCGAAGATTTTGTCGGAGGAGATGCGGAATGCGGCGCAGCTTTCGGTGTCGCTTGAGGTGGACATGCATGGGGGATATGACTGGTACGAGGCAAAATAGGGCGGTCATCTGAATGACAGGAGGATTTCTCGTCGGTTGACAGAGCAAAGGCCATGGGCTGATTTGCCGTGGTTTGCCGCGGGGAGTGTCTCGTCATGTGAGGCGGCATGCAGATGATGAGCCGGAAAGTGTTGCTGTGCATAGAGCGAACAGTAACTGTGGAGGAAACAGGCACATGAAGTTTATCGGACTGACCGGCGGTATCGGAGCCGGCAAGACAACTGTGTTAAAGGCGATGCGGCAGCTTTCCCGCGTGCGTATTCTGATCGCTGACCAGATCGCACATGAGCAGATGGAGCCGGGAACGGTCTGCTATCGGAGACTGCATGAGCGTTTCGGCAGTGAGGATATCTGGCGGGACGGTGGAGGATTTCACCGGGAAAGGCTCGCGGAGCTGATTTTTTCGGATGAAAAAAAACGAAGGGAATTGAATGCGATTGTGCATCCGGCAGTGAGGGAATATATTCTCGGTGAGGTGGAAAAGGAGCGGCAGGCCGGTATTTATGATTATGTAATTTTGGAGGCGGCGCTGCTCATCGAGGAACGCTACGGTGAGGTCTGCGACGAGCTGTGGTATGTTTATACCAAAGAGGAAACGCGAAAGAAGCGTCTCATGGCGGACCGCGGTTACAGTGAAGAGAAGGTGGACCGAATCTTTGCGGCGCAGCTTCCGGACGAGGCTTACCGGAAATACTGCCGGGTTGTCATCGACAATAATTACGACGAGCAGCATGTTTTGGATCAGATCAGGCAATTGCTGTGAGAGAAAGCGACAGAAATAAATGTAACAGGCAGGGAGCGGAGGAAATGTCACATGGAGATACGGAAAATGGACAATATGGAATTGGTTTTCGGTCTGGATATCGGAACCCGGAATGTGGTAGGAACCGTTGGCTACCGGGACGAGGATGAGAAGTTTCACGTCATCGCTCAGTACAGCAGGGAGCACGATACGCGTTCCATGCTCGACGGACAGATTCACGATATCCGAAGGGTGGGGAAGACGATCCGGCAGGTCAAGCAGCGCCTGGAGGAGCAGACCGAGCATCCACTGACGGAGGTTTGTATTGCGGCGGCGGGGCGTGTGTTAAAGACCGTTACTACCCATGTGGATTACGAGTATCCAGAGGAGACTGTGGTGACCGGAGAGCTGATTCACACGCTGGAGCTTTTGGGTGTGGAGAAGGCACAGGGAATTTTGCGTGAGGAGAACGATACAAAGTATCGCTTTTATTGTGTGGGCTATTCGGTGGTGAAATATTATATCAACGATGAGGTATATTCGAACCTGGAGGGCCATAAGGCGGAGGTGATGTCTGCGGATATCATCGTGACGTTTCTGCCGGAGGATGTGGTAGACGGGCTGTACACCGCGGTGGCGCAGGCGGATCTGGAGGTGGCGAACATGACGCTGGAGCCGATTGCCGCGATCAATGTGGCGATCCCCATGAATTTCCGCATGTTAAACATTGCGCTGGTGGATGTAGGCGCCGGCACCTCCGATATCTGTATCACCAAGGACGGCAGTATCATAGCCTACGGCATGATTCCCTTTGCCGGGGATGAGATCACAGAGGTCATCGTCCAGCACTATCTGGTGGATTTCAAGATGGCGGAGCACATCAAGCTTTCCTCTACCGTGGATGACGAGGTGGAGTTTGAGGATATCATGAGTATTACTCACCGCGTTCCTGCCCAGGAGGTCTGGGAGCTGATAAAGCCGGTGGTGGACAAGATTGCGGCTGGTGTTGCAGAAAAGATTATCGAACTGAACGGCGACAAGACAGTCAGCGCTACGTTTGTTGTGGGCGGAGGCGGCAAGGTGCACGGTTTTGTAGAACGGCTTTCCGAGGGGTTAGAGCTTCCGCAGGAGCGCGTGGCTCTGCGCGGTGAGCAGGTGCTGCGGGAAATTGACTTCCAGCAGGGCGATATTGAGAAGGACCCGCTGATCGTGACGCCTGTCGGCATCTGTCTGAATTATTATGAGCATAAAAACAATTTTATTATGGTTCGTTTTAACGGAGAGCGCATCCAGCTCTATGACAACAACCGCCTGACGGTGGTGGATGCGGCTTTGCAGGCGGGTTTCCCGAATGAATACCTGTTCCCGCGCAGGGGACAGGCCATCAATTTTACGGTCAACGGCAAGCAGCGCATGATCCGCGGCGAGATCGGAGAATCATCCGTGGTGAAAATGAACGGCAGGGAGGTCAGTATCAACACGGCGCTGGAGCCGAACTGTGAGGTTGAGATCATCCCATCCACGGTAGGCGGGGACGCGGCGTACACCATCGAGCAACTGGAGGAATATACCTCTTCCACGATTACCTTTGAGGTAAACCGGAAGCTTGTGACCTGCCCGCGGTTTGTACTTGTAAACGGTGCGCTCCAGCCGCCCACACGCCTGATTGGCGAGGGTGATAAGATCGAGGTATGCAATTTCTACACGGTGCGTCAGCTGGCGGAGTTTATGGACGTGGAGTTGGACGCGGATGCGGACATTCTGGTGAACAACCGGGTGGAAAACTTAAGCGCACTCATCTACGAGAATTTCAGCGTGGACTGGACGGTGTTGAATTATCGCACCGCGAAGGAGGATATGCTCTCGTCCGAGAAAGAGGATGCAGCAACCGGGGCGAATACGGGACTTGCGGCAGCGAAGCAGGCGCTTTCGGTGAGCGAACAGGACGTGTCTGAGGAGAAGGCTGCTGCGGAGAGGGGTGTTGCGGCAAGCAATACCCTGGAGGGGACGGCCGATACGGAAACGGAGCGAAAGCCGCAGGCGGGTCAGGAGCCGGAGCGAAAGCCGCAGGCGGATCAGGAGCCGGAGCCGGAGCGAAAGCCGCAGGCGGAACAGGAATCGGAGCCGGAGCGAAAGCCGCAGGCGGGTCAGGAGCCGGAGCCGGAGCAAAACCCGCAGGCGGAACAGGAATCGGAGCCGGAGCGAAAGCCGCAGGCGGGTCAGGAATCGGAGACGAAGCGAAAGCCGCAGGCGGAACAGGAGCCGGAAACGGAGCGAAAGCCGCAGGCGGGTCAGGAATCGGAGCCGGAGCGAAAGACGCAGGCGGAACAGGTGTCGAAAGCGCCGCAGGGAACCGGGACGTATATGAGAGAGAGGACTGGTGAAAAGCCGATGGTCGAAGCTTCTGTCGATGTGAAAGCATCCTCTGAACCGGGGCTTGCAGGAGAGACAGAAAAAGTGCCTGACAGGACCGAAGAGGAAAAAACGAAGATGGAGTCAGCCGCCGGGACTGAAATGTCAAAATCGGGGGCAGAAGAGGCGGCGACATCAGCGGAACAGGCCGGGGATAGGAATGCATCGGGCGAGAATGCCTCAGAGCAGCCGAAAAAGACATCGGATGAGCTGTCGGTGTTTGTCAACGACGAGACCGTAGTCATGCATGGAAAGCCTGAGTATGTTTTCATCGACGTGTTTGACTATATTGATTTTGATCTGTCCGATTCCAGGGGGAGAGGAATTATTACACAGATCAACGACAAGAATGCGTATTATACACAGACATTAAATGAGGGCGATCGCATAGTGATTCGCTGGGAGGAAAAGAAGTAACATGAGATTATGCAGCATTGCCAGCGGAAGCAGCGGAAACTGTATTCTGGCCGGTTCAGACAACAGTCATATTTTAATTGATGCCGGAATCAGCGGCAAACGTATCAGGGAAGGCCTGGCGCAGCTCGGCTTAAAGCCGGAGGAGACGGAGGGCATTTTTATTACTCATGAGCACATGGATCATATTCAGGGATTGGGGGTGATGGCGAGACGGCACGGACTGCCGATCTATGGAACCGAAAGGACGCTTCATGCGATTAAGAGGAATAAAAGCCTGGGAGAGATTGACGAAGGGCTGTTTCATGTGGTTTGCCCCGATGAGCCGCTTGCGGTGGGGGATTTTCTGGTGGAGCCGATCCGTGTCTCCCACGATGCGGCCGATCCGGTCATGTATATTCTGCGGTATGGTAACCGTTCAGCGGCGGTGGTGACGGATCTCGGAAAATACGACCGGTATCTGGTGGATAAGCTGAGGGGTGTTCACGTATTATTGTTAGAAGCAAATCATGATGTGCGGATGCTTGAGATGGGGGCGTACCCTTATCCGCTGAAGCAGCGTATTTTGGGGGAACGGGGACACCTCTCAAACGAGATGTCGGGGCAGCTGCTCAGTGAGCTTTTGCACGATCAGTTCCAGGCGGTTATGCTGGGGCATCTCTCGAAGGAAAATAATTATGAGAAGCTGGCCTATGAAACCGTGCGCCTGGAGGTGACACTTGGGGAGTGTCCCTACAAGGGTTCGGATTTCCCCATGTACGTGGCAAAGCGGGACGGGATTTCGGAGTGCATTCATTTTTAACTGTTTTCAGAGAGGAAGGAAAAAGAAGATGGAAAACCAGAACAGCAAGACAATTATTACGGTGCTTGGGCACGATACGGTTGGGATTATCGCAAAGGTCTGCACCTATCTGGCGGACAACGGAATCAACGTGCTTGATATCTCGCAAACTATCGTATCCGGCTATTTTAACATGATGATGATCGTGGACATGGCAGGCGCAAAGGTTCCTTTTTCGGAGTGTGCGGCGGCTCTCGACGAGATCGGCGCGCAGATCGGCGTTGCCATCAAGTGCCAGAAGGAAGAAATTTTCGAGCGGATGCATCGGATTTAGGTTATAAGCAAAGTTAGCTGCGGCAGCAGCGGGAAAGCAGCGCAGCTGCCTCCTACGATGGTGCGGGCTGAACTTGTATGTATAGAATAAAGGAGAATAACCATGATTAACATATGGGAGGTCGAGGAGACCAACAAGATGATCGAGCAGGAAAATCTGGATGTGCGCACAATCACGCTCGGCATCAGCCTGTTAGACTGTATCGATTCCGATCTGGGGCAGCTGAATAAAAATATATATGAGAAGATTACGTCCACCGCAAAAAACCTGGTGGCTGTAGGTGAGGAGATCGAAAAGGAATATTGTATTCCCATTGTAAACAAGCGGATTTCTGTGACGCCTATCGCGCTTGTGGGCGGGGCGGCATGTAAGTGCTCGGAAGATTTTGTGACGATCGCAAAAACGCTTGATCGGGCGGCAAAGAGGGTGGGAGTCAATTTTCTTGGCGGCTATACGGCGCTGGTAAGCAAGGGAATGACAAAGAGTGATGAGCTTTTGATTCGATCCATTCCACAGGCGCTGACCGAGACGGATGTAGTGTGCAGTTCCGTCAATGTCGGCTCCACAAAGACCGGTATTGATATGGACGCGGTGCGGCTGATGGGGGAGATGATTTCGGAGACGGCGAAGGTTTCCGAAAAGAAGTCTTTGAACGGCTGCGCGAAGCTTGTGGTATTTTGCAACGCGCCGGATGATAATCCCTTTATGGCCGGAGCATTTCACGGCGTGACCGAGGAGGACGCGATTATCAATGTGGGAGTCAGCGGCCCGGGCGTGATGCGGAGGGCACTGACGGCGGTGCGCGGCGAGAGCTTTGGGGTGCTCTGCGAGACTATCAAGAAAACGGCGTTCAAAATTACGCGCGTCGGGCAGCTTGTGGCGCAGGAGGCATCGAAAAGGCTCGGCATTCCCTTTGGCATCATCGACTTATCCCTTGCACCGACGCCCGCGATTGGCGATTCCGTTGCGGATGTGCTGCAGGAGATCGGGCTGGAATACGCGGGCGCGCCGGGAACGACGGCGGCACTTGCGCTCTTAAACGATCAGGTGAAAAAGGGCGGCGTGATGGCATCCTCCTATGTGGGAGGGCTTAGCGGCGCATTTATTCCGGTCAGCGAAGATCAGGGAATGATAAACGCTGCACAGGCCGGAGCGCTCTCAATCGAGAAGCTCGAGGCTATGACCTGCGTCTGCTCTGTGGGGCTGGACATGATCGCGATTCCCGGCGACACGAAGCCGGCGACGATCGCAGGCATCATCGCTGACGAGATGGCCATCGGTATGATCAACCAGAAGACGACGGCGGCGCGTCTGATTCCCTGCCCTGGGAAAACGGTGGGAGATATGGTAGAGTTTGGCGGACTTTTGGGCTACGCGCCGGTGATGGCGGTTAATCCCTTCTCCTGTGACACCTTTGTAAACCGAAGCGGACGGATTCCGGCGCCGATCCATTCGTTCAAGAATTGACGGATATCGGTTCGTTTTCATATAGTATCAATAATATGGGCACTTGGCGAGGTATGTTCGAGTTTTGTGCGAGTAATACCAGACCAGTTAGCAAATGCGGGCTGAAAGCGAAGCATGAGGTTAGCGGACATGGTACAATAGTTCCATGAATACGTATATGTTTCATGCAAATTGCGCATGACAGTCAATGACAAATCTATATATTAAGGAGGTCACTATGCAGATTCAGTCTTTAAACAATATCCTTTCCGAAAACAGCTATCCCGGCAGAGGGATCGTTATGGGTCATTCCGCAGACGGAAAATACGCCGTGTGCGCATACTTTATCATGGGGCGCAGCGTCAACAGCCGCAACCGCGTGTTCGTGGAGGACGGCGAGGGCATTCGTACCCAGGCATTTGACCCGGATAAGCTCACCGACCCGAGCCTCATTATTTACGCACCGGTGCGCGTGCTTGGAAACAAGACGATCGTCACCAACGGTGACCAGACAGATACCATCTACGATCTGATGGACAAGCAGCAGACGTTTGAGCAGTCGTTGCGTAATCGCGAGTTCGAGCCGGATGCGCCAAACTTCACACCGCGCATTTCCGGAATTATGCATGTGCAAAACGGTGCCTTTAATTTCGCAATGTCGATTTTAAAGAGCGACAACGGTGACCCGGAGCGCTGCAACCGCTACACCTTTGCCTACGAGCATCCAAAAGCGGGCGAGGGACGTTTTATCCACACCTATATGAGTGACGGCGATCCGCTCGTAAGCTTTGAGGGCGAGCCGGAGTGGGTGAAGCTGGAGGGTGAGATCGACAGCTTTACCGACATGCTCTGGAATAGTCTGAACGCGGATAACAAGGTTTCTTTGTTTGTGCGCTATATTGATATTGAGACGGGAAATTATGAGACGCGGATTGTGAATAAGAATCAGTAAAGCAGAATGTGTCGTCTGCAGCAATTTCGTGTATGCAGGGGGTTTTACTATTTTTTGTACGGAGGTGATAGGTTGATTGCATTTATTGTCTGGACCATTTGCGCCGCCATCTTTTTAGGAATCGGATTTAGATGTCGCAAAGCAGGCGATGCGGTTGGTTTTTTTACTTTTGTGAAGCCGCCAACGGTAACGGATGTCAAGCAGTATAATCATGCAGTGGCGGCCCTGTGGTTTGCCGCGGCGGTTCTGTTGGAAATGATTGGAGTTCCGTTGCTATTTATAGAGCAAAATTCACCGTTATTTGTGCCCATTATTTTTGCGGTAATGGCTTTGGTGATCGCGATGATGATCGTATATGTAAAAATAGAGGCGAAATACAGGAAATAGACTCTTCTAGGCGACAGATATGTCAGACAGCAAATAGGCTGGGCCGGTTTACACTGGTGAGGCAAATTATAGTGCAAGACAGGCGATTCGGTATAAAAATGTGATCACAGAGAACGGTACGGAGCCGATAGAGTTTTCACAAAGAAGTTCTGCTTGCCTTAGATGTGGTGGGCGGGGAATGGTATGATTTTCATAAACGGGCTTTTACTCCGCGCCTGTGCCGCGAAATCGAGGTAACGAATAAGCGTTTGCGGCAGTTAAAGGCGCATATCTCCAAATTGAAAAACTGGTTGAAGGAAGAAGCCGAGAATACCGAGCCGCCTACCCTTGCCGACTACATTCAAAGCATTTTGTCACGCAAGGCACAGACGGGAAAATCGGGATATTCCCAATCGCTGTATAATCTCAAAGATGCGGAAAATATGCTGAATTTCTTACAAGCCAACAACATCATGGATATGACGGGGCTTGATGAAAAATTCAAGACTATGATAGGGGAACAACAGGATATTCAAGGGAAACTGAAACCCGTTGAACGGCAAGACTACAATCCCGACAAAGACATGGGAAGAAGAATACACCAAACTGACCGCCGAGAGGAAAACACTCAATCAGCGGTATCTTGCTGAAGTCTGTCAACCCATCTTATTAAAAATAACCGTTTGTTCTTTTATCGATATTTTTCC
>CASCGD010000098.1 GCA_949132985.1 uncultured Lachnospiraceae bacterium | reverse complement strand
TTAAAATGCTTCGCATTTTGGCTTCCTCCTCTTTTGTATTTATGATATGAGTTCAGCCATCGCTAAGGCGCACGATGGCTGAACGTTTCTTTGTTTCTTCTATTTCTTCTTGCCGTTTGTACTGCCCTTACTGAAATGCAGGCGCATGTCGTACCACAGGTTCGTGGAGATGCACACGGAAGAAAACAATCCGGCTACAATACCAACCATCAGCGGAAGCGAGAAATCCTTGATGGATGCAACACCCATGATATAAAGCAGCAGCACCATCACAAGCGTGGTAACAGATGTGTTGATAGAACGCGACAAGGTCTGCGTCACACTGCTGTTACAAATATCCGTAAGCTCTTCCTTCGAAACACGGGCACGTCTGTGCATATTTTCACGCACACGGTCAAATACGACGATGGTGTCATTGATGGAGTAACCCAAAATCGTCAGCATAACCGCGATAAACGTGGAACCGACGGAAATACGCACAAGTGCATAGCTGGCCAGCACCAGCAGAATATCGTGGATCAGCGCGATCACAGCCGCGGAAGCAAAACGAATATCCTGGAACCGGAACGCAATATAGATCATGATCAAAATCACGGCGATAATCACGGCGATCACCGCGTCGCTGGTCATCTCAGAGCTGATCGTCGAGCTGATCGTCTGGGAAGAAATCTTATTTTCATCCACGCCGTATTTGTCCACGAACGCCTGATTAAATTTCTCACGCTCCTCGAGATCTAAGTTTCTCGTCTTAAATACAACGCCATTGCTGTCCGCCACCTTCTGTACAAAGACGTCCGAGTCCCCGGTGATATCCATAACGATAGGAGTCATCTCGGAATCGATCTGCTCCAACGTATATTCCTCGTTAAAGTATACCGTGTTGGACGTGCCGCCCGCAAACTCAAGACTCAGATTCAGTGCGCCGTCGCCGCTTCCACTGTGAACCGCCATACCGATAAAGCCCACTGCGATACAGACGACCGCAATCACATAGAATACCGGGCGCCGCTTCACAAAGCCAACCGCCTTTAACTCCTTCGCCTGACCGTAATATTTCGCATCCTTCACACCGATGCCGTAGAGGGAGTATACCACATATCGTGTGACAAACAGTGAGGTCAGAAGCGAAACCACGATACTGATGGCCAGCGTATAGGCAAAGCCCTTAACCGTGCCGGAACCCTTCCATGCCAGGATGGCCGCCACGATAAGCGTTGTCACATTTCCATCTACGATGGCTGATGTCGCCTTTTTAAAGCCGTCGCGCATCGCGCCGTACACGCTCTTTCCGGCTGCGATCTCCTCACGGATACGCCCGTAAATAACCACGTTCGCATCCACCGCCATACCGATACCGAGAATGATACCTGCGATACCGGGCAGCGTCAGCGTAATATCAAACCAGTAGATTACTGCAACCGTTAAAGTTGAATAGATGACGAGCGCAATTGCCGCCGCCGCACCCAACATCCAGTAATATGCGATCATAAAAATGATGATAAACGCCAGTCCGACCATTGCCGCCTTCAGCGCGGAGGACATTGCCTCTCCTCCCAGCTGCGCGCCCACAACCTGGGACTCCAGCTCCTGCAGCTCTACGGACAGGGAGCCGATACGAATCTGGGACGCTAAAATTTCGGCCTCCTCAAAGCTTCCCATACCGGTAATCTGCGCCGTTCCGCCGTCGATCTTCGACTGCACGGTGGGATTGCTGATGACTTCATCATCGTAGATGATCGGAAGATTTTTACCGATGTTTTCGCCCGTGATCTCTGAGAATGTCTCTGCAGCTTCATCGCTCAACACAAGGTCTACACAGAACCCGTTATTTCCGGTATTAGTCTGGTAAGTGCCCGCCTGCGCATCCACCACATCGTCGCCGGTCATAAACGTGTTGCCGTCGGGATCACAGAACATAAGGGAACCGGGGGTACCCAGATCCTCCAAAATGTCGTTCGCATCCGTCACGCCGGGAATCTCCACACAGATACGGTCATCGCCGCTCTGGTAAACCGTCGCCTCGGTGCTGTAGGATTCCACACGCTTTTGCAGCTTATAGCGGGTATCGCTGAGCTGCTCTGCTGTGGCGTCCTCATCCACAACCTGATAGGTGATGCTGACACCGCCTGCCAGGTCAAGGCCCAGCGTAATGTTTTGTCCTGCACCTCTGCCCGTGCTTGAAAGAATGATGAACGCGTAATAGCACAATGCTACAATCGCCACCAGCACGGCTGACAGAATCGCAATGCTCTTGTTCTTCTTCATGACATGTTTTTCCTCTCTTCTCTATAATTATTGTGACAGCTTCCTCGCCGCTGATGCAAAGAGTTGTTATTGATTCCCGTTTTCTTATGCCGGCACATCGCACCATGGATGCGGGAGTATCCGGCTACTCATCCGTGGTACAGCCCGCAAGCGCCGCTTGAATCATGATAGCGCACTCCACACGCTTCTTTTGCAGCGAGCAGCCGATGTCGTAGGCATCGTGGATACTGCCGTGGAAGTTGTACGCATTCGCGGCACAGCCGCCGCTGCAGTAAAACCGCGCGAAGCAGTTTCTACATTTTTCTTTGGAGTAGACGTTGCATGACTTGAAATCACTGACGATCTCTCTCTTCGTCACACCCTCAAATACATTCCCCATATAAAATTTGTCGTTTCCCACAAACTGATGGCACGGATAAAGGTCGCCCCATGGGGTTACGGCGAGGTATTCCGTGCCGGAGCCGCAGCCCGACAGGCGTTTTGCCACGCACGGACCACCCTCCAAATCTATCATAAAATGGAAGAAATTAAAATCCTCCCCGTTTTTATGTCTGCGTATGATCTCCCGCGAGAGCTTGTCATACTCCTCGAAAAGCCGCGGCAAATCCTCCTCCCGAATCGCATAATCTGCCTCATCGGGCGCCACCACCGGCTCCACGGAAATCTGCTGAAAGCCAAGCTCAGCCAAATGCATGACATCCTCTGCAAAATCCAGATTGTGTCGCGTGAATGTCCCGCGCACGTAGTAGCGCTGCTGCCCTCTGCTGTCCGCGAACTGTCTGTACTTCGGCACCACCAGATCATAGCTGCCGGAACCGTTCGGGAAAGGGCGCATATCATCATGCACCTCTTTTCGCCCGTCGATGCTTAAGACCACATTGTCCATCTCCTGATTGGCAAACGCCATGATCTCGTCATTCAAAAGTACGCCGTTTGTGGTCAGCGTAAAACGGAATTTCTTGTTATGAGCCTCCTCGAGGCTTCGCCCGTAGGCAACCAGATCCTTTACAACCTGGAAATTCAACGTAGGCTCGCCACCGAAAAAGTCAACCTCCAGATTTCTCCGGTTCCCGCTCTCCCTCACAAGAAAATCGAGAGCCGCTTTTCCCACCTCGCAGGACATCATCTCCCGCTTGCCGTGATACTCGCCCTCCTCTGCAAAACAATATTTGCAGGCAAGGTTACAGTCGTGGGCAATGTGCAGGCACAGCGCCTTTACCACGGTGGGCCTCCTTTTTCCAAGCTCCTCAATATATTCCTCGTATTCATCCGGTGTAAACAGCGCCTTTTGTTCGATCAGCTCCCGGATCTCCGCAAATGCCTCGTCGATCTGTGTCGGGTCAAACCGTCCCAAAAGCTCCCGGCGGATCTCATCCGGCGTTTCGCTCTCGTAGCGCGCGATCACCTCATACATCAGCTCGTCCACCACATGAATCGCACCGCTGTTTACATCCAGCACAATGCGAAAGCCATTGTTCTGATACTGGTGAATCACTGTATTGGTTCCTTTCTATATCTTATTTCACATAATTGCTGCCGTTCAGAGCCGGGTTCAAAAATCCTGCGGATTTTCTCGCTGTGGCGTATCCGCCAAAGAAATTCCAGCTGTGCGGTTGAATGCTCCAAGGCGCATCCAACCCACTTATCCATTCGCAAAAAACGTGCTGACACACGCTTACGTCTGCTAACACAGCCACTTTTTGCTCACTAATAAGTGGGTTGCTGATTCGACAGGTCATTTTCGTTGCAATCAATTGCATGAAAATGACCTGTCGAATCACAACCGCACAGCTGGAAAAAATTTGCAAAAATGCAGCCATTCATAGGAGTATGACGTCTACATTTTGTGCAAATTGCCTTGGCTCTGAACGGTAGCAAACGACCGTCCGCAGCGCGAACGGTCTCCTTGTAAACCACTTTTCGTACAAATTACCTGCACTGCTCGCAGGTCTGATTTCCTACGGTGCAGGACGTCTTGCAAGCTGACTGGCACGATGTCTGGCACTCGCCGCAGCCGCCCTTCTTTACGGTGTTCTGTAACTTTCTCGTATTTAATGTCTGTACATGCTTCATTTTTTCTCGCTCCTTTCGGCATATCTAGGGTGCATTATAGCACAGTCAATGGCTAAGTTCAATAAGAAGTTTTACATATTTTGTGTATGAAAGGTTACTGGTCACGGAATGCACAGTAACCAGCCCCGGCTGTCAGATGGGCAAATCATGCCTGCGTGAATGAGCACGTCTCACAGTCGATGGGCAAAGCGTCTGATAATAGATAACAACGCTAAAAAAGAGCCGCGAACGGCTCCTTTTTATACATGATTACTCCTGAGGAATGATCTCTTTCTTATTATATGTTCCACAGTTCCTGCAAACTCTGTGAGGCACCATCAACGCGCCGCACTTGCTGCATTTTACTAAAGTAGGAGCAGACATTTTCCAGTTTGCTCTTCTTCTGTCTCTTCTTCCTTTGGAAGATTTATTCTTGGGACAAATAGACATTCGGTTCCACCTCCTTAAACATACGGTCTTGACGCATCACACGCTTCGACCTAATCTGAACAATTGCGAAATACGTCCAGAAACTGCGCCATACGGGGGTCGAGTTCTCCCTGTTCGCAGTCGCAGGCCGCTAAATTCAAATTCGTGCCGCATTTCGGGCAGATGCCCTTGCAGTCAGGCTTGCACAAAACCTTCGCAGGCCAATTCACCAAAACCTCATGAAAGGCCAACCGATCCACATCCAGCATGCGCTCCTCGTCAATGTAGGATTTTGCCTCGTCACACTCGTCATCCGACCCGGCTTCTGTTTCCACGAGAGTTATCGTTTTATCAATTATAAGGTGAAGGGGATACGATACCTCCTGCAGACAGCGGTCGCATGGAATCTGAACCGTCAGATCCGCCTCACCCGAAAGCCGCAGCCGCTTGCCTTCCTCGTTGGTGATCGTCAGATCAAATGATTCGCCTGCCTGAACGGGAAAACTGCCGGCTTTAGACTTCACTTCCGCCATGTCAATATGAACTTTTTCTGTTATTTCCTTATTCCTCAAGGAATACATGTCGGAAATATCTATTTTCATGGTCGGTCTCCTGTTCACACTTTCCCTATTATATCTGCCGGAAAAACGTTTGTCAATATTTATTTTACCAGTGCAACCGTCTCACGGGCAATTGCCAGCTCTTCGTTGGTAGGAACCACCCACACCGGAACTTTGGAATCCGCCGTGGAGATCTCAACTTCTTTTCCTCTCGTGGAATCGTTTACCGCGTCATCCAGAGCGATTCCCAGATAGCCGAGACGGCTCACGATTTTGCGGCGTACCACGCTGTCGTTCTCCCCCAGTCCTGCGGTAAACGCAATGGCATCTACGCCGTTCATGGCTGCCACATACGCGCCGATGTATTTGAGCACGCGGTAACAGAATACATCCACTGCCATCTTACAGCGCTCATTGCCCTCGTCGGAGCCTGCCTGCAAATCGCGGAAATCGGAAGATACGCCGGAAAGTCCCTGTACGCCGGACTTCTTATTCAGTACCTCCAGAATGCCGTTTATGTCGAGATTCTCCTTTTTGCACAAAAACTCCATCGCAGACGGGTCAATATCGCCGGAGCGGGTTCCCATAATCAGACCCTCCAGCGGAGATAATCCCATGGAAGTGTCCACGGATTTCCCGCCGTCCACCGCACAGATGGAAGCGCCGTTCCCGAGATGGCAGACAATAATTTTCAAATCCTGGATGGGTTTTCCCATCAGCTCAGCGGTACGCTTTGAGACAAAGCTGTGGCTTGTGCCGTGGAAGCCGTATTTGCGGACTTTATATTTTTCATAGTACTCATACGGAATGCCATACATATATGCGTCAATCGGCATCGTCTGGTGGAAGGCCGTATCAAACACGCCCACCATCGGTGTATTCGGCATCAGCTCCTGACAGGCGCGCACGCCGATCAGATT
This sequence comes from uncultured Lachnospiraceae bacterium, assembly GCA_949132985.1. Taxonomy (GTDB): domain Bacteria; phylum Bacillota; class Clostridia; order Lachnospirales; family Lachnospiraceae; genus W0P33-017. Next base: position 5,519 of record CASCGD010000098.1, on the reverse strand, counting down.
TGCGGGATTATGAAGCGGTGCAAGGTCACTGCACTCCTCCACTGCCTGAATCACCTCGTCGGTAATAAGCGTGGAGCATGCAAATTTCTCGCCGCCGTGCACAAGACGGTGCCCCACTGCACCGATCTCATCGAGGCTCTTAATCACCCCGGTCTTATCATTCGTCAGCGCGTCGATGACAAACTGAATCGCCTGCTTATGGGTCGGCATAGCCAGGTCACTTACTTCCTTCTCGCCGCCTGCAGGGGTGTAAACCAGTCTCCCGTCAATACCGATGCGTTCACACAGACCCTTTGCCAATACCTGCTCCGTCACCGAATCAATCACCTGATATTTCAGAGAAGAGCTCCCACAGTTGATTACCAGAACATTCATCTTATACATTCTCCTTTTCGATTTAATAATAAAATTATTTCAATTACTGCAATACATTATTTTTCATTATACCTCTTTTATTTCAAGTGGACAAGTATTAAATCCGGTGTTAAAATCTTAATCAGTAAAACCATTGCCGTAACAGCTCAGCTTGTCTGAACTGGTTCCCATTGCCGGCTTAACACAGCAGCCAACCCTGCGCCCATCATCCAAGGAGGCTCACTATGAAGGTTTGCGGTATTATAGCAGAATACAATCCCTTTCACAGCGGACATGCATATCACATTTCCGCTGCGCGCCGGGAAAGCGGTTGTGATTACATCGTCGCAGTCATGAGCGGCGATTTCGTCCAGCGCGGCGCCCCCGCGCTGATCGACAAGTACATCCGTGCGCAGCAGGCGCTCCTCGGGGGCGCCGACCTTGTACTCATGCTTCCGGTATGTACTTCCACGGCAAGCGCCGAGGGCTTTGCACGCGCCGGCATTGCCGCGCTCATGACAACCGGTATTGTCGATTCCGTCAGCTTCGGCTGCGAGGACACATCCGTCTGCTCCGGGCACTACCAGAATCTGGCGCAAAAGCTTGCCTGGGAGAGTGATTCTTTTCAGGCGGCTCTGCTAGAGAAGCTCTCCAGCGGCAAATCCTACGCCAGCGCACGCAGTGACGTCATCCAGAGCTTTGAAGCGGGCAGCATCGACACATCTCTGCTGCGAAAGCCCAACAACCTGCTGGCCTTCGAATATCTGCGCGCCATGGAGCGCAGTGGATACCACATGGACATTTATCCTGTAAAGCGGGTCGGCAGTTATCACAACGAAACTCTGCCGAAGGCCGCTTCAGAGGATTTTCCCGTGTTTGCCTCCGCCAGCGCCTGCCGGCGGACTCTGCTCTCAAAATCCCGCGAAAAGCTCTGGCAGCTTGCGAGCGCCGGTCAGATTCCTCCTGTTGTGTGCCGGCTTCTGGCAGACTATGCCAACCAATATGATTATCTTGAGGAGGACGATTTTTCCCGAATGATGCACTACGCACTTTTGCTGTACCAAACGAAAGGCTACCGGCAGTTTTACGACTGCGGAGGCGATCTCTCCGCCCGCATTGCCGGAAAACTCCCCGACTATGAAAGCTTTACACAGTTTTGCGATGTGCTGAAAAATAAGAGCGTGACCCGCACACGGATTGCACGCGTTTTAACACATATTCTTCTCGGGCTGCCCGCGCAGATGCCTGCGCCGCTTTTAAAGAATTACAGGCTCCCCTACCTTCGGGTACTCGGCCTTAAAAAATCAGCCGCACCGCTTTTGCACGAGTTAAAGATGCGCAGTGCGGCGCCGCTCATCACCCGACCCGCCCGGGCAAAGCGAAAACTCACCCCGGATGCGCTGGACTATTTTGCACAGGATCTGTTTGCCGCGGACATTTACCGCAGTGCGCTTTTTCACAAATGCGGGAGGTGCTACGCCAGCGACTACCGCAGAACAATCAAGACTATTTAATTTTGGAGGTGCCTTATGGCCGGTTCAACTTACGGAAAACTATTCTCAATCACAACCTGGGGCGAGTCCCACGGAAAGGGCATCGGTGTCGTCGTCGACGGCTGTCCCGCCGGGCTTCCCCTTGATGAAGCCGATATTCAGGCCTATTTAGACAGACGAAAGCCCGGACAATCCCGCTACACCACACAGCGGAAGGAGGGGGATGCCGTTGAGATCCTCTCCGGCACCTTCGAGGGTAAAACCACCGGAACGCCCATCTCCCTTGTCGTGTACAACATGGACCAGCGCTCCCGGGATTACAGCGAGGTTGCCTCCTGCTACCGTCCGGGGCACGCCGACTACACCTTCGACGAAAAGTACGGCTTCCGCGATTACCGGGGCGGCGGACGCTCCTCCGGACGTGAGACCATCGGCCGGGTCGCTGCCGGTGCCATCGCCGCCAGGCTGCTCTCAGAGCTTGGTATCGAATGCCGCGCCTACGCTGCCGCCATCGGTCCCGTGCACATTGACCGCAGCGTCTTTGACCTTGCGGAATCCCTGCGAAATCCCGTGGGAATGCCCGATGCAAAGGCAGCCGCAGCGGCCCAGGCACATCTCGAGGAATGCATGAAGCGCCAGGATTCCTGCGGCGGCATCATTGAGTGTACGATCACGGGCATACCCGCTGGAATCGGCGATCCCGTATTTGACAAGCTCGACGCATCTCTCGCCAAAGCGATGCTCTCCATCGGCAGCATCAAGGGCTTTGAGATCGGCGACGGATTTGCGGCGGCTGCCGCAGCCGGCAGCACAAACAATGATGCCTTTACGATCATAGACGGTGCTGTCGAAAAGCAGACAAATCACGCGGGCGGAACCCTCGGCGGCATCAGCGACGGCTCACCCGTAGTCTTTCGCGTCGCCGTGAAACCCACCCCCTCCATCAGCAGGGTGCAGAAAACCGTCAATCAGGCGGGCGTGGAAATTGACCTGTCCATCAAGGGCCGCCACGACCCGATTATCGTCCCCCGCGCCATCGTGGTTGTCGAGTCCATGGCAGCCATTACCGTTCTCGACCTGATGCTGGCGAATATGGGAGCACGGCTCGACCGCATCCGGGAATTTTACCGCTGACTGTCTGATCACAAAAATCCTGCCCGCAGAACGCTCCCGGGATACGGCAAAGGTGGGCGCTCGTAAAACAGTAATCAAAATGAGCGCCCGCTGTCAGACAGGATTGGCTACAAAACATGAGTTTTTACATTTAACGCAAACGCCCTGAAATCAACATTTTGGGGAATGACAGATGCACCCGTGCATGGACGGCTATCGTTTTATTAGTTGGAATTGCCGCACGTTCGATATTCCAAGGTGTAAAATTTAACGATAACCTGTTTTTCAGAAAGGCTGTCGTTATTTTTTGCACCCAAAGGATTATTGTATTTTTTTGATCATCATCCATATCAGCTAGTGTACTGACATGTTCATATTTCGCCAAATGACTTGCCTGGATTTCCGCTGTTTCTTCTTTCCAGCACCGAATTTCCAATTCATCGTCTATTTTGATAAAATGCTGCACCAACACCCATTGCAATAAAGTCTTTATTGCCAGAGACACCACCCATACCCATAAAAGTTATTGTAAGGACAGCGCTACCGAGTTGAGTGATCTGACTGGTCCTGCTATTGGATTTCAGGGCAATAAGCTGGTTGCGTTCATCCAATCCTTCTAGCTTATCTGCTTTTGTAAGTTCGTAGGAGAAGCTACGAAAGACAAAGCCTAACCCAATTATAACGCATGCCACTACAAGAATAATCGTTTTCATCTCAACCGGCCGTTCCGCCGTAATGAACACCGCAATCCCTAAAGCCGAAGATGCCAGACCATATAATTTTGGCAATAGGAGATTTGTGCAAACTAAAGAACTCTGACAAGCGGAAAATGCGCGAACATCAACGCTTGCGGAATGGCAGATGCACTCAGACATGGGCAGCTATCGTTATTTTTTATACCTCTTATTATCCAGTTCGTGAAAGCTATGCCATACATATTACCCTCGCATATTTATTTTCTGAATCTTCAACGATTTTAATTTTTCCGGTCTGAATAAAATAGTCTATCCTTTTTGCGTACCACCAGTCCCTTACGCCAAGTTGATTATGCCCAAGGATATCGCCAATCAGTCTTGCTTCCTTTATCGGTTTTCGGGTAATTCTTTTCCAGATCAGGAAATCATAAAAATCTTCCGGCACTCCAATCAGTTTCCCATTGACAACAGCCCGCAAAGGACTATTATCTTCCTGCAAAATGTTCCATAACATGGCATACGCCTGAATTTCTTCCCTGGATAATTTCTTTTCACAGGTTAAAAAACCGGCAAATTCTTCTGGTGCAACCTCACCCCAATTACTATAAGAAAAAATAGAATTATCAGAGCGCATTTTATATTCAGGCAGTTTGACAACACGTACCTCATTCCGGTATTTTTGCAAGTCGGTACACAGATGATAAAATCCACATATCGAATATGGCGCATCGCTGTACCACACCCTGATCGTTTTCCCATCCGCCAAATATGCTTTCAGACGCTCCATTTCAGTACAGTAGGCATTACCTAATTGCATTAACTCTGTGTCCATTTCCTCGTCTCTTCCCCATTGCTCCCGTGCATACATGGAATAAATCATACGCTTACGGTACTCACTGCCTGCATCTTCCCTGATATCACCAATATCCAACAGAAACCCAAGACAAATAACCTCTTCTGCTGTTCCCTCAATCCAGCCGAAATTTTCCCCTTCTGGCAGTTTCTTTTTCCCAACTGTCCATACAGATGTCGGACCGCCAACTTTTCTCGTGATGATAGTATTTTTTGCGGCTTTCATGAAACCTGCTTCGCTTTCTCCAAATAGTACCTCTATCATAATAATAGCTCCTTAAATTTTAATTTTCCTGTTCACTCTCAACATCAAAATTATACCTCAATTCTTTGCAGATTTCCATACACAGTAGCATTCCATTTCCACGCACTGAAGTTTATTCCTTAAAGCTGTTTCAGTATTTCCGGCATCTCCTTATTCCGAAGCTTCGAAAGATACTTTCGGCATCCAAGGAGATTCCGGCATAAAGGGAGCCTCCTGTTTTTGCGGCGGGAACAAAGAAGTCCGTAATGCCGAATCCTGACAAAACGTTTGGGTGGTACATGCATCAGAAAACGCCGTATAAATTCAACACCAGAAAGTGTCAGTTCTTTCCATTGTCCTTCATTCCGGTAATCCTTGACAGAAAAAGTAACATTTTCATCGTCCATATGATACGGTGATTGCTGATGGCAATCCTATGGGTATATTTTCAAAGGTAATCAATCACAGACGGTGCACCGTTAAAAGTTTTCTTGCAGCAAGGAATCCATTCCGTATCATAACAGGAATCCATCAGCTCTTTGAAAGCATAATGATTACGATATTTTTTCACTTCCATGGAACAGAAGTTATCCCCATAATGATAAACCCTATGATCATCTTCTGGCATACTTTTGGTATTTCATTTTCAAGAAAAATAGCCGGCAAACTGTGATTTCGCACAAATCTGTCGGCTCTGCGTCTGTGCGTCTTTCGGATTACTTTTGAATATATCAAACGCATTGCTTGCAATACCTAATATGTTCTCTT
>CASCGD010000097.1 GCA_949132985.1 uncultured Lachnospiraceae bacterium | reverse complement strand
CGAATGGGATTTGCTCACTCCTGAATCACTTTCTTACGGACTTTGCAGTGAATGCCCCTGGGGCAGACCCTGCAAAGTCCTGATTGAACAGTAACTAACCGTTCGGATTCATTTCTGCATATGAAAAGGAGAACTCATGAACAAGCACAAGGACCTAAAAAGAACAATTTCTCAGATGGCAGACGGTTCAAAATCCGCTTTTCATACATTTTATCTCGGCAGCGCCCAGTTTGTCTACAGCAGTGCACGGCTGCTTTACGGCAACCACACGGCCGCCTGCCGGTTTATGGTTGACTTTTATCAATATCTCTATCTGCACGTACCGGAATACAGGCCCACCCAGGATCTTGAAAAATGGATTTCCCGACTGATCATGGATCGCTTTTCCCAGCTGTCAATCGGAAAGCCTCCCGAAAAGGCATCTGTCCGGGAACAGATGAGCGCGGGGGCGGCCGTGCTGGAAACCACAGAGCGTGAACGCGTATGGCGTCTTTTGGAAGAGCGGATGCACTTCCCGAAGGAGACACAAAAAAAGCGCGGCAAAAGCCGCATGCTTTTCCTTGTCCCCGTTTTGCTTCTCGCAGCACTGCTTACCTTCCAGTACAGAGATACCATTCTGGAAAAGCTTCGAAATGCCGCGGCGCAGGAACATTCGGATGAGAAAACCGCGGATGAAAACAATGCGGACAGTGAAGCCCAGGAACATGATAAAGACAAAGCACAGAACAGCCCTGACGGTCAGCCGGAAGCAGAAAACCCGGATACAGGCAGTGGCGAAGCGTCCCTGGCAGACGACGCCGCATGGACCCAGATAAACGAAAACGACGGCGGTGCAAGTGTGCGCTCATCGGATAACCAGACATCCGCTCCGCAGACGCCTGCTGTCGACACGCCGACGGTTGATACACCCTCTCCCACCGCGCCTACCGTCGATGAACCAACCGTTGACACACCGTCGGCCAATAAGCCCACCGTAAACTCCCCCATCTCACAGCAGAACGGCGGGCTGACAGATACCGGCGGCGGCAGCTTTTCCGATCTGGAAAATTACGAGCTAAAGCCGTACTACGGGGATTCCCTGACGCAGTAGCAAGGTCGATTCACGCACACGATTCCTCCGGTATCTCAAACCAGAACTCTACGCCCTGCTCCAGATTTTCCACGCCGCAGATACCGCCGTGCATCCACACCGCGTTGCGCGCGATGGAAAGCCCAAGTCCTGCATGGGGCGTGGACGAGTGCTCGCTCTGCTCCTGATCGTTCCGATAATAGCCGTCCCACAGCCGTTCCTGATCCTTCGGCGGAATCTGGCTGCCCTCATTGTACACCGTTACGCGCACCGCACACTTGAGCTTCTTTAGTGTCATGCGGATGCTCCCCCGCATGGGCGTGTGCTCCAGGGCATTCATCATAAAATTATTGAGTGCCTGCTCGATGTACTCCCGGTCGCCGCGCACAAAGCATCCCTCGTCAAAAAAAGTCTCGAGGCACACCTGCTTTTTGCTCATAATCCCCTCGTACTTCATCGCAGTGTACTCCATAATCTCACGCATATCCAGATGGTTCTGCCGCATATGCTCCATCTGGTGCTCCACCACCGAGATGTCCAGCATATTCCCGACCATTCCGGAAATACGCTTCACCTCCTCCTTCACCGAATCGATGTACTGCTTCTTCTGCTCCGACTCCGAAACATACTCCAGCATTTCCACCTGACTGGAAATGACCGCAAGCGGCGTCTTCAGCTCATGGGTCATGCGGGTGACAAACTCTTTCTGCAGACGCTCCATGCGCTCGCTGCGCAGCTTCTGCTTCACCTGCTGATCCTTGGATAGGGTGGCTTCATGCTTCACCTGCACACCGAACCTGCGGTAACAAATCCACAGGCCAATACCCGACATCAGCACACACCCAGCGCCGAGCATACCTAAAAAAGGCACCACGATTTCGTTGTAATCACTGATGCTGCTGCGCCGCTCTTTGACGTACACGTAGTATTTCAGAGTCCCCTGCGTGACGATCCCCCTGAGCTTTGCCAGCCGCAGACCATTCCCCGGCTGAAAAAAAATCTCGGGATCGTCACTGTAAAGCTCCTGCCAGTTTTCCGGAGTCTCCCACTGACTCTTGAAACCTGAGCCCTGTGTCTTATAGAGATGGTTTCGCTCTTCATCCTGGATGATAAACATAAGATTTTCACTTTCATACGCAGTCAGAATATCGTAAGCTTCCTCATCCAAATCAGGGAGATCCAGAGCTTTCACATCCCTGTATGCCCTCATCAGCGTCTGATTTTTCTTGTATCTGTAGTAGCGCGGTGCCAGCGACACAAAAAGAAACGTCAACAAACATATGGACAGCGCCAGCATACACCAGCCTGCAACCAGCATTTTCCGGTTCATTCTTCCCTTACTGCTCACCCTTTTCCCCCTCAAAGCAATATCCCACGCCATAGATGGTGCGGATATATGCCGGATTACCGATTTTTTTCCGGAGCTGCTTGACCATCGTGTCGATGGTACGCGTATCCCCGTCATAATCAAAGCCCCAGATCTGATCTAAAATCTGTTCCCTTGTGAACACATGACCCCCGTTCCTGCAGAAAAATTCCAGCAGCTCATACTCCTTCGGCGTGACATCCACACGAATTCCATCAACTAAAACCCGCTTCCCCTCAAGCTCTAATGTGATTCTCCCGCAGATTAAGACCTCCGTGTCCGTCTCCCCCATGGCACGCTTCAGCACGGCTTCCACATGCGCCTTCACCACGGCCAGGGAATAGGGCTTTGTAATATAATCATCCGCGCCGTATGCAAAGCCCTCAATCTGATCCTCCACTGTCTCCTTTGCGCTGAGCACGATGACCGGCACATTCGACCACTGCCGAATGTCCTTTAACACCTCCAGGCCACCCGCAAAGGGCAGCATAAGATCCAGAAGGACAAGGTCAATTTTCCCCTCGTGCTGTCGGAAACAGCGCAGCCCTTCCAGGCCGTCTGCTGCCGTAAGCACCTCATACTGGTTCATCCGAAGAAAATCGGCCATCGTCTGCAATAATTTTTTTTCGTCCTCAATGACTAATATCGTATTCATCAGTTTTTCCCCGGTATACTGCCTCATTGGTATCTGACATAACTGCCGGATGATCAGCGAGACAGTCTGGATGCCAGTGCACGAATCGGATGGTGCAGCTTGTCTCTCGTGGCGTAAAGCTCCTTTCGCACGCTGCCGGCCTCCTTCCTGTGCTCTGCCACCTGCTTTTCCAGCTGCCAGATCTGCTTTTTCAGTTCCGCCTGCTCCATGCGCAGGTACTTCAGCCCGATTGCCGCAAAGCGCAGCACATCCTCGACCATGTACGGATTGTTCCGGTCATACTTGGGCAGATCCTCCACCGTATTGTCAAACAGCGGCCTTCCGTCTCCAAAATAGGTTCGGGCGACACTCTCGTTGCTCTTCTCATATTTTTTCAGGAAAGACTCTGCCTCCTGCTTCGAAAACAGCTCCGCGCCCACCTGCCTTTTTGAAATTTCACCGCCCGCATATAAAATCTCCCTCATCACAAAATCGTCATCGCTGTTAAAATCCGGGAGTTCGTTTAAAATGCGCTTCATCTCCACCGTATTGCCCAGCAGACTCTTATTTGTCCGCTGCTCAGTAATCTCATACTCGTCCGTCAATTCCAGTCCAATCCGGTGCAGAAAATCCGCGTAGAGACTTCCTTCAAAAAAGCCGCCCCGCTCATACCTGCACACGATCAGCGCTTCCTTTCCGAGCACCTTCCGCATACACTCAAGCTTTTTAAAATAATTCAGCTGACGCACGCCCGAAATATTTGATATGAAATCCTCCCATGTTTTCTGGCTTCCGTTATTTTTACGCCGTGCAATCTTTTGCCTGTAGAGGGAAATCATATACTGGTCCTGCCTGCGCAGATAGACGATAATCTTCACCTCAAAACCATATTTTTTTCCGTCCTCCCTCAGCTCCTCCCACAAATTCTCGCGCTGCTTGTAGGTGGACGCCCAAATGCTCTCATCCGAGAGCACAATATTGTCGCATGTCTTAAACAGCCGTACCACCTCTTCTATGCCTGTGCAGTACATCGCCTCGTCCGCCTCCCTGTGCTCCAGGGAGCCGTCCACGCGCACATCGTTGATCAGAAAATGCCCGTTGCGCCTTTCATTCACAAGCGACGTATTTGGGTAGGCACACCGCATATCCGGGTAACAGTATCCTTTCTCCCTGAGCAGCACGCGGTTGTCCCACAAAAAGCTCTGCAATGCTGTCGTCCCTGTTTTCGCCATGCCGATATGCACATATAATGTCTTTTTTCCTGTCTGTTTCTTCACATCTGTCTCCTTATTTTGTTACTCTGTTTCATGATACCTGTCCACAAACCTCCTGCTTCGCCTGCGGCTTGCACTCGCTCAGCTACCAGATATTCCCCGCGCGAACCTCCTGCTTCGTCTGCGGTTTGCACTCGCTCAGCGCTCATATGATCCCACGTCCAATGAAATCCGCCCTGAGTGACGCGCAGCCGCGGCTAAAATCGGCATATCTCCTTACGCGGCTGTACGCATCTGTTATACCGGACTACAGATTTATCTGTCGCTCTGCATGAAAATTTTTTCTATAATCTGATCCGCCAGCACCTCCGGATCGGCATTCGTCGTATCAATCGTAATATCCGGGTGCTTCGGAACCTCATAGGGGCTGCCGATACCGGTGAAATCGGTAATCCTTCCCTCTCTGGCCTTTTTGTACAATCCTTTCACATCCCTGCGCTCGCACTCCTTAAGCGGTGTACTCACATAGATCTCCGAGAAGGCATCTCCGATAATCTGCTTTGCCCGCACCCGGTCGCTGTGATATGGCGAAATAAACGAGACGAGCACAATCAGCCCGGCGTCGTTTAAAAGCTTCGCCACCTCCGCAATCCGCCGGATGTTCTCGGTCCGGTCACGCTCACTAAATCCAAGGTCCTGATTGAGCCCGATGCGGATATTGTCGCCGTCCAAAAGCATCGTATGGCGTCCTGCCGCTGCCAGCTTTTTCTCCACGATATTTGCGACCACGGATTTACCTGACCCGGAGAGGCCGGTAAACCAGAGGGTCTTTGGCTGCTGCCCCAGCGCCTTTGCCCGTATTTCCCGGGTGATCTCAAGCTCCTGCCACACCACGTTTTCCGAACGGTGCATGGGATGCGTGATCACGCCGCAGGCAGCCGTCTGGTTCGTGACACGGTCGATGAGCACAAACCGTCCCATGCGCGGATACCGCTCAAAGGAATCCAGTATCATCGTTGTCTGCAAATGAATGAGACAGCCTGCAATCTCATTTTTCCTAAGGCCCTGTGCCTTTTCATGCGCACCGGTGTGAATATCGACCTTGTAGGAAATCTCATCCACCACCGCGATGGCGTTTTCGGTGGTAAGCTGCAAATCGTATTCCTGCCCAATGCCAAGCGGCTCGTCGTCCATCCATAAAAGCTGCGCCGCAAACAGATTGCTCCTGCAAAAAAACTCCCCGTCCGCGAGAATGCAGCCCCGGGAGACATCCACCTCCCGATCCAGAACGACGGTCGACGCCATGCCCTCGGCCAGACAGGAAACCTCCTTATCCAGCGAAAAGAGCCGCTTTACCCCCGCCGTCTCTCCGCTGGGAAGCACGGTCAACGTATCGCCCACGCGCACCGTGCCTGACGCTACCTGCCCCTGAAAACCCCGGAAGGAATAATCAGGACGGCACACCCGCTGTACGGGCATATAAAAATGACGGCCCGTGTGCTCCTTGATCTGAACCTGCTCCAGATATGCCAAAAGCGTCGGCCCTTTGTACCAGTCCATCTTCTCAGAGTGAAACGTCACATTGTCCCCCTCCGTCGCTGACACCGGGATCATCTGCGCGCCTGACGTGTAAAAACCGGCAAGCAGCTCATTGATATCATCACATATATCTTCATATGTCTGCTTTTCATAACCCGCCAGATCCATTTTATTGATGGCAAACACAAAATCGGTAATGCCCATGAGCGAACAGATGCGCACGTGGCGTCTCGTCTGCGTGAGCACACCCTTTGAGGCGTCCACCAAAATAACCGCAAGCTGCGCAAAGGAAGCGCCCACCGCCATATTTCGGGTATACTCCTCATGCCCCGGCGTATCCGCCACGATAAAACTTCTGCGCTCCGTGGAAAAATAGCGGTACGCCACATCGATGGTGATGCCCTGCTCCCGCTCCGCCATCAGCCCGTCAAGCAATAGCGAATAATCCAGTTTTCCCTGGTTGCTCCCCACCTTGCTGTCAAGAAGAAGCGCCTGCTCCTGGTCCGCAAAAATCAGCTTTGCGTCGTAAAGCATATGTCCGATCAATGTGGATTTTCCGTCATCCACACTGCCGCAGGTGATAAATTTCAACAATTCTATCTGACTCATCCTAAAAATATCCCTCTCTTTTTCTCCGCTCCATACTGCCCGATGCCTCGTGGTCGATGACCCGGCTCGTCCGCTCGGATTCCACCGCGCCCAGCGTCTCCGCCACAATCGCCTCCAGCGTCTCCGCCTCCGATTCGCAGGCCCCGGTCAGCGGATAACATCCAAGTGTGCGAAAACGAACCTTTTTTTTCTTAATCTCCTCGCCCTCGCGAAGCTTTATCCGCTCATCGTCCACCATGATCAGATTCCCGTCGCGCTCCACAACGGGGCGCTCCTTGGCAAAATACAGCGGTACAATCTCGATATGTTCCCGCTCGATATACTGCCAGATATCCTTCTCCGTCCAGTTGGAGAGGGGAAATACGCGAATGCTCTCCCCCGCGTGGATATGCGTGTTGTAAAGGTCCCATAGCTCCGGCTTCTGGTTTTTCGGGTCCCATACATGGTTCTTGTCGCGGAATGAAAAAATCCGCTCCTTTGCCCGGGATTTCTCCTCGTCCCGCCGGCCTCCGCCAAAGGCGGCGGTAAACCCGTATTTGTTCAGTGCCTGCTTGAGCGCCTGCGTTTTCATGATATCCGTGTATGCACTGCCGTGGTCAAAAGGGTTGATGCCCCGCCGCACACCCTCCTCGTTGGTGTACACAAGCATCTCGATGCCAAACTCCCTTGCCTTGCGGTCGCGAAAAGCAATCATCTCCCGAAACTTCCATGTCGTGTCAACGTGCAGAAACGGAAACGGCGGTTTCTGCGGATAAAAAGCCTTCATCGCCAGATGCAGCATCACCGAGCTGTCCTTGCCGATGGAATAGAGCATGACCGGCGCCTCACAGGTCGCCGCCACCTCCCTCATAATGTAGACAGCCTCCGCCTCCAGCTTGTCCAAATGTGTCTGATTTTCCATGTTCTTTTACCTTTCGGATATTTTGTAAAACTGATCCCTCGATCATGGATGTGGGAAGTATCCATATCGATTATGTTACCATAATTCACCAAAAATATGATAAAAATATGGGAACACAAATTTTCTCCCTTGACAAAACAGGTCTATAAGTATAAACTTACAGACAGAAGGAGGTTTATAATTATAGATCTTATGAGCACAAAAACACGCAGATTGCAAAGCATTTTTTAGAGATGCTTTCCGACGACCCGGCAGGCGGCAAACGCCGTATGCCGCCACTGATCGAAGAAGGAGGAACAAATTTATGAAGCATCAGACAAATTTCCACATCAACGAGAGCGAATACCGTCTCCTGGACATTCTCTGGGACGCACAGCCTGTCAATTCCATGAAGCTGGCGGGCCTTTGCCTGGACCAGCTCGGCTGGAAAAAATCCACCACCTATACAGTGCTGCGGGGCCTGCGGGAAAAGGGACTCGTCAAAAACGAGCAGGCAACGGTACAGGCACTGGTTTCCCGTAGTGAAATCGAACGGCAGGAGAGCCATGAATTTCTCAACAAAAAGTTTCACGGCAGCCTGCCCGCCTTTGTCGCAGCATTTCTCCAAGATAAAAAGCTGACAAGAGATGAGGCAAGAGAACTGCAGGCATTGATCGACCAGGCAGCAAAGGAGGACGGGATATGAACACATTTTTACATTTTCTGCTGCAAAACACGCTGGCGGGCTCTGCGTTTCTCGCAGCGGTTCTGCTCTTTCGAAAGGCTTCCGGAAACCTTTCAAAGCTCTACGTCCGCCTGCTCTGGCTTCTGGCCCTTGCCGTGCTTCTGCTGCCGCCAATGGCGCTCGGCTCTCCGCACACGGTGCGGGACCTCTTTTTAAATGTACCGTACGCATTTTCGGAAGAGCCGGATGCGCAAAGCATGCGGCAAAGCCAGGAGGATGCAGGGACAGTGGCTGTACAGCCTGCGTCCGGAGCCAAGGAACATTCCCTGAGCACTTCCGGCGAAAAGTCTGCGTCCGCGGAAAATCCTTCCTCTGCAGATGGAGCGCAGGGCTTTTCGGGGCAGGGAGAAACGCCTGAGGGCCGCGACTACCTGCCCGGCAGCCCTGATCACGCGCGCAAATCCGGCGGGCTTTCCCGCACGCAGACTTTGACACGGGGCGCATCCGCCGTCCTCACAGGCGCACTCTTTGCACTCTGGGCGCTCGGCGCGCTCTCTGCCGCCGCCATATACCTTCTGCAGTGGCGGCGCCTGCGAAAAAGTGTTGCCGCCGCCCTTAAAATCCGGCCGGATGTCTGGTGCAGCGACCAGATCGACACGCCCTTTGTCATGCCGGGCCTGCCCGCTAGAATCTATGTGCCAAAAGGGCTGGAGGAACACACCGGACAGTTTGAGGATATTTTATTGCATGAGCGCAGACACATCAAAAATCACGACCCGCTCATCAAATGCGCGGCGCTTCCCGCGCTGCTTTTCCACTGGTTTAATCCGCTGGTCTGGATTTCCATGCGCTGTATGAACCGCGACATGGAAATGTACTGCGACGAGTGCGTCCTTGACACGGCAGACACGGAGCAAAAACAGCACTACGCACAAACGCTCCTTGATTTTGCCTGTCAAAGGAGCGGCTTTCTGCCCGCCCTCTACTTCGGTGAGAGCACTACAAAGAGCAGGATCGTCCACATTCTAAATGTGCGGCGCCCCCGCAGGCCGGTAAAGCTGCTCCTTTTGCTGCTCATACTCGTCTGCGGCTTCTCCTTCCTGACCACGGGAAGCGCCCGGGGTGACAGCACAAACACCTCCTCAGAGAAGCAGCTTCCCGGAGGAGGTGTCTCATACCGCGCAGGAGACTCTACACAGACCGACGGAAAAGACGGCGCATCCGATTCAGCAGGCAGCCCGGGTCAAAGCGGCAGAGCATCTCACGCGGCGGATCGTTCGGATGCAGGCGCTTCCGACGCGGCATGGGCAGGAAACGACGGCAGTATTTCCGGCAGTCCGGCAGATGCTGCTGACGCGGCTCAGACAGGAAACGACAGCAGCGGCACTTCTGAATCAGAGGAGTTTTGGGCGGACCAGAGAATTGTCGGTACCGGGCATCCGGGTATGGAACCGGGCTTTGACTTGACAGAAAAGGCCGATCTCCTTGACCGAAGCGCACACTTTGCACTCTACGGCTTTCGGGATGAGGATGCCATCGTCGTGGAAGCACCGGACGGCTGCCTGATCTACGCCAGGGTGCCCTATACCTCCACCTACGATGTGCCGCCGGTGCTCCTGGAACACGATTTTGACGGCGACAGGAAAAACGAGCTTGCCATCATAACCTGGGTCATGCACGGGACCGGCGTATCGATTCGCTCCCTGTTCATGACAGATCAGACCGCTGATGGCTCCTGGAACCTGTTTCACTATCGGGACAGCGATTATACGTCAGAGTTGATGCCCCATTTCGGCACCAGATACGATAGCGACGGCGTACGCCTGCTCTTTGACGGCGCTCCCACAGGCATTGTGGAACAGGTCGCATCGGAGGAGCTGGACAACCAGTACGGCTACTATGCTGGCTCCCAGATCGATTTCCGGTTCGTGGAAAAAAAGATCGTACTGCGCGCAAAGCTCGCCGGCTATTCCAAAATCAACAACACCGGAGAATTTCCGGGCCATGAGCTGGATGCCGAGGTGCGCTATCTGGGCGAAGGACGCTGGGAGCTGTCGAACATCCATTATGCAGATGCATACATCAATGACCTGATAGAAGAGGCGATCCCGTTTTATCTCAGCGGGCAAATCGGCGTCATCAACGAATCTTATACCGTACCGGGACTCTCTCTGAAAGCCCCGGCGCAGACCTGTGAGACCGTGACCATCCTCTCCGTCTCCTATTTTGCCGAAACGCTGGAAAACAACCGGGCAGAGGTTCACGTCACGCTCCGGCCGGACGCTTCCAAAGCGCCCATGCATCTGTCCGTCCCCGTAAAACGTGTTCCGCTGGATTTTGGCGGCATGTGGTGGCGAATTGCGGGGGAAATCACGATATTATAAAGAGCTGTTAAAAAATCACCAATCGGACAGGGAAGGCTTTCTCCCTGCCCGCCGCGCGGGGCGCATGCTGCGTCAAGCAAATTTCCTTATATGCCCTGCGCATAAAAATGTCCGGAGGGGCAGATACAAATAACCCGTATCTGCCCCTCCGGTTTGGAAGAATTCATAGGAAGGCAATTTTATGCTTCGACGCGGCCGCTTTCGTTCCCACAGCTACGTCTCGGGAATTTCGCCGGTCTGAAACATGTAATCATGCTCTTCCAGCGTGTAGTAAACCACATTCCCTTCTCTTGGATACCCCATACCAAACGATGCTGCCTTTCTTTGCACCGTCTGCAGGTTACCGGCATCCTCTATGCGTTTTTTTGCGTCCGCATTTTCCAGACGCAGCTCGTCAACCTCTTTCTGCAGCTCCGACACCTTGTATATCCGCTGCTGTACCTGAAAATCCAATTGTAAAAAACTGGTGCATATGACCAAAATCAATACCGTTGCAAACACCAGCCGGAGAAGCCTGCCCCGTTCCTCGCGAACCTCACGCTTCACCTGAAGCATATCATAACGCCTCCGGCTCTCTTCCTCCCGCCTTCTATAATGGTCGTCAATTTCCCGTTCGGTCATATGGGCTGCCTGAATATCTAGCAATATATTTTTCCTGCCTTTACCTGTCCCAACAAGTCCATAACCGCTCCCACATCCCCGCTGAGGGCGATGCGCAAAAGCTGTCCCTCATCGTGATATTCGTATGACATGGATGTAACTCCCTCTGTGCGCAGCTCCTTCAGCTTCGCAAACAGTTCCATTCCATCCTTTTCCGCGATACACGGAAGATCCAATAATGCAAGAAAAGAAGCGCCCTCGCGCTCATGCTGACCCAAAAAGCCCCGCACAATCTGCGTTGGTGAATCCTGTCCCGGTGCTTGTCTGGAAAATAATTTTCTGATTTCTTCTTCGGTGAACCGCCATTGAACGCCGATTTTCTGTCCTCTGAGTGTACCGTCCTTCAAGTAATTACGGATCGTTCGGCTCGTCAACCCGGTTACTTCGGCGACATCCGCTACTGTATATAATTTTTCATCCAGCATACCGATGCCTCCTTGAACCTCCTCCATTTTAATTCATTCTATTTCATTTGTCAACATGATTCTACATTCTTTTTCCTTCTTTTAACATATATTTCTTTTTTATACATTAAATTTCCATATAAAGTATGCTATTTCTCTTATATATCTTTATTTTCTATTTATTGAATTCATATTATTACATATACATTTATTTTATTATATTTACAATATATTTCCTAGTATTTATTTATATTTCATATATTTTCATATTAGTGGGTAAAAAAATAATATTACCCTCAGTGGACAAGGGGACACACGCCCCAAGTGCCATCTTTTGGAGGTTGGCGGCGTTAACGTCAATCGGCGTA
>CASCGD010000096.1 GCA_949132985.1 uncultured Lachnospiraceae bacterium | reverse complement strand
CAGTCATCTTTCAATAATACGATCGTAACTATCACAGATACTGAAGGAAACGCATTATCATGGGCGAGTGCCGGTGGTCTTGGATTTAGAGGTTCAAAGAAATCTACTCCTTATGCTGCACAGATGGCAGCAGAGACAGCTACGAAGGCTGCTCTGATTCATGGTTTAAAGACGGTTGATGTTATGGTTAAGGGACCCGGCTCCGGCCGTGAGGCGGCGATCCGTGCGCTTCAGGCATGTGGTCTTGAGGTTACTTCGATCCGCGACGTGACCCCCGTACCTCATAACGGATGTCGTCCACCCAAACGTAGAAGAGTTTAATTAGGAGGTATTATTAAGATGGCAGTTAATAAAGTACCTGTTCTGAAAAGATGCAGATCTCTTGGTTTAGAGCCGAGCTATTTAGGATACGATAAGAAATCAAAGCGCAATTTGGTAAGATCAAACCGTAAGGTGTCTGAGTACGGTTTACAGCTTCGCGAGAAACAGAAGGCAAAATTCATTTATGGCGTGCTGGAAAAGCCTTTCCATAATTATTATGAGAGAGCTGACCGTATGAAGGGAATGACTGGTGCCAATCTGATGACCATGTTGGAGTCCAGACTGGACAACGTGATTTTCCGTCTCGGTTTTGCCAGAACCAGAAGAGAGGCGAGACAGGTCGTTGGCCACAAGTTTGTGCTGGTGAACGGAAAGAGTGTAAATATCCCTTCTTATCTTGTAAAAGCAGGCGATACCATTGAGATTCGCGAGAAGAGCAAGAACATTCAGAGGTTTAAGGATATCAAGGAGGCTACCGCAGGAAGGCTTGTTCCTGAATGGCTGGAAGCAGATTTGGAGAATTTGCAGGGAACCGTAAAAGAGTTACCTACCCGTGACATGATCGATGTGCCTGTAGAGGAGATGCTTATCGTCGAGTTATATTCTAAATAATTAGGCAACCGTTGATACCAATAAAGGAGGGACTTTTTAGTGTTCGAGTTTGAGAAGCCGAAGATTGAAATAGCAGAGATTTCCGAAGACAAGACCTACGGCAGATTTGTAGTAGAGCCCTTGGAAAGAGGATATGGTACAACACTTGGTAATTCGCTGAGAAGAATTATGCTCTCTTCATTACCGGGTGCAGCAGTCAGCCAGATCAAAATTGATGGTGTGTTACACGAATTCAGCTCGATCCCCGGTGTTAAGGAGGATGTGACTGAGATCATCATGAACATTAAAAATCTGGCGATCAAGAATACTAGCCCGACAAACGAATCTAAAGTTGCTTATATTGAATTTGAAGGTGAAGGCATTGTAACCGCAGCCGATATACAGGTGGATTCGGATATCGAGATCATGAATCCTGAGCTTGAGATCGCACACTTAAACGGTGGTGCGGACTCCAGATTATACATGGAGTTGACGATCACCAGCGGCCGCGGTTATGTCAGTGCGGAGAAGAACAAGAGCGAGGACCTGCCGATTGGCGTGATTTCCGTGGACTCCATTTATACGCCGGTTGAGCGTGTGAATCTGGCTATTGAGAATACGCGTGTTGGGCAGATCACAGACTACGATAAGCTGACATTGGATGTTTACACGAATGGAACTCTGGAGCCGGATGAGGCGGTCTCGCTGGCTGCAAAGGTACTCAGCGAGCATTTGAGCCTGTTTATTGACTTGTCTGAAAACGCGAAGGTGGCTGAGGTCATGATCGAAAAAGAGGACAATGCGCAGGCAAAGGTTCTGGAGATGAATATCGACGAGCTGGAGTTATCCGTGCGTTCTTTCAACTGTTTGAAGCGCGCAGGCATCAATACAGTTGAGGAGTTGACCAACCGCACGCCTGAGGATATGATGAAGGTTCGTAACCTTGGACGAAAGTCTTTAGAGGAAGTATTGGCAAAGTTAAAGGAGTTAGGCCTTCAGCTTAATTCCGGTGAAGAGTAAAGGATGGCGGACCACAGGTTCAGGTAGCTGTCCAAAGCTTCTCAATCTTTGATTGAGAAGAAACAGATTATGTGGCAAAAGCCGGCGTTGGCGTGATAAGACCGAAGAGCACGCACCAATGTACCACAAATGGAGGAAAGAACAATGGCAAAGTATAGAAAATTGGGAAAAACTTCTTCCCAGAGAAAAGCATTGATGAGAAATCAGGTAACACAGCTGCTTTATCACGGCAGAATCATTACGACTGAGGCGAGAGCAAAGGAAATCCGCAAGTGGACCGAAAAGCTCATTGCTTTGGCAGTAAGGGAGAAGGATAACTACGAGGAAGTTACCGTAAAGGCTAAGGTTGCCCGTAAGGATGCAGATGGAAAGCGCGTGAAAGAGGTTATAGACGGTAAGAGAGTTACCGTATACGACGAGGTTGACAAGACGATCAAAAAGGATTTGCCTTCCCGTCTTCATGCGCGCCGCCAGATGCTGCAGATTCTGTATCCTGTAACTGAGGTTCCGAAGGAGCTGGCAGGACGCAAGAGAAACACGAAGAAGGTTGATCTTCCTGCGAAGCTGTTCGATGAGATTGCACCGAAGTATGTTGACCGCAAGGGCGGTTTCACCAGAATTATCAAGATTGGTGAGCGTAAGGGTGACGGTGCGATGGAAGTAGTGATTGAGTTAGTTTAATGTAACAGAGCTAAATGCCTGAGGCAAATTGCCTTGGGCATTTTTTTGTGATATAATCATTTTGTACGGCATGCGGGAGGGATGCCTCCTTCCGAATTGGATATGTATAGTATTTACCGGAATTAGTTTTAATGACAGTATTGTTGGCAAAGGATGGTACAGGGTGACTGCATTGGCGAAGCGTTAGGGGATTATGGGACATTGGGCGGTTTTATATGCTACTATTGCAGGAGAATAGAGATAAGGTGAAAAAAGCTGACATTAGATTTTTATAAAGGAATAGAACATGAATCAAAAAGTATATACGACTCTTGAATACAACAAAATTATAGATAAACTGGAGGCGCGCGCCTACTCTGCGGAGGCGAAAAAACGCTGCCGCGAGCTGGAGCCCATGGGAGATCTCGCAGCGATTGAGGAGGCTCAGACGTACACGAAGGACGCTCTCACGCGTATTCTGAAAAACGGGAGCGTCTCGCTTTCCGGGATTACGGATGTGAACGGGTCGCTTCAGAGGCTCAGGCTGGGAGCCGCGCTCTCGGCGATTGAGCTGTTGCGCGTTTGCTCGCTTCTGGAGACGGCAAAGCGCATGAAGAGCTTTTCGAAGGGGAAATCCGAGGATGCACCAAGGGACAGTCTGGATGCAATGTTTACGGCTCTGGAGCCTTTGAACGCGCTGCAGGATGAGATCCGCCGCTGTATCATTTCCGAGGAGGAGGTCGCAGACGATGCGAGTGCAAAGCTGCGCAGCATCCGAAGGAGTATTCGTGGCATGAATGACCGTGTGCACGCACAGCTCAACAAGCTCATGGCCCAGGAGAGCACGCGCAGCTACCTGCAGGATGCGGTTGTCACGATGCGCGGTGATCGGTTTTGCCTGCCGGTCAAGGCGGAATATAAGTCACAGGTTCCGGGTATGGTGCATGACCAGTCTTCTACCGGTTCTACTGTGTTTATCGAGCCGCTCTCGGTTGTAAATCTGAATAATGAGTTAAAAACTTTGCTCATTGAGGAGCAGGAGGAGATTGAGGCGATTCTTGCAGAGCTTTCCAACCGGACGGCGGAGCATTCTGTGACGCTGGAATCGGATTACCGTGTGTTGGTGGAACTGGATTTTATATTTGCGAAAGCAGAGCTGGCAAAGGATTATAACGGCGTGGCTCCGCTGTTCAATACCGAGGGGCGTGTCAACATCCGCAGAGGCAGACATCCGCTGCTTGACCCGAAAAAGGTGGTGCCCATTGACATTCGGCTGGGTGGGGAGTTTGACTTGCTCGTTGTTACGGGGCCGAATACCGGAGGAAAGACGGTGTCCTTAAAAACCGTCGGGCTTCTGACGCTGATGGGGCAGGCCGGACTGCACATTCCGGCCAGCGACCGCTCGGAGCTTGCAATTTTTCAGGATGTGTTTGCGGATATTGGAGACGAGCAGAGCATTGAACAGAGTCTGTCCACGTTTTCGTCTCATATGACCAACATAATCCGCATTTTAGAACAGGTAAATGAGCATTGTCTGGTGCTTTTTGACGAGCTGTGCGCCGGAACCGATCCGACCGAGGGTGCAGCGCTGGCCATTGCCATTCTGGATCATCTGCACGGCGGCGGTGTGCGCACCATGGCGACGACACACTACAGCGAAATCAAGGTCTACGCATTGAGTACGCCGGGCGTGGAGAATGCCTGCTGTGAGTTCAATGTGGAGACGCTAAGCCCTACGTACCGGCTTCTTATTGGGATTCCCGGAAAAAGTAATGCTTTTGCCATCTCCGGAAAGCTGGGGCTGCCGGTCGGTTTGATCGAGGATGCAAAGGAGCGCATCACGGCTGACCAGCAGAGTTTTGAGGACCTGATTGCGGATCTGGAGGCGAGCCGTGTCACGATCGAGAAGGAACGGGCGGAAATTGAACGGTATAAGTCCAAAAATAAAAACCTGAATCAACAATTGGAGCGCAAGCAGGAACGGCTGGATGAAAACCGGGATAGGATTATCCGTGAGGCGAATGAAAAGGCGGCGGCGATCCTGAGGGAAGCGAAGGACTATGCCGATGCCACTATCCGCAATTTCCAGAAATACGCTGCGGCAGCGCCCTCCATGAAAGAGATGGAGCTGGAACGGACCATTCTGCGGGAGGAGATTGCCAAAAAGCAGCAGAAGGCGGAGGACAATAAAAAGAAGCAGCAGCAAAAAAATCATCAGGCACCGAAAAAGCTGCGCATTGGAGATAAGGTGAAGGTGCTCAGCATGAATCTGACCGGAACCGTACACACGCTGCCGGATGCGAAAGGAAATCTTTTTGTGCAGATGGGTATTCTGCGTTCGCAGGTTAATCTGAAGGACCTTGTGCTCATCGACGAAAATGCGGATGTGAAGGCGGCAAAGAAAAAGTATGAAAAGACCGGGGCCGGTTCAATTAAGGTGTCGAAGTCTGTCTCTGTATCTGCCGAGGTTATGCTGATCGGACTGACTGTAGATGAAGCGTTGGCAAAGCTGGATAAATATCTGGACGACGCGCTGTTGGCGCATATGCCTTCTGTGCGCATTGTACACGGAAAGGGTACCGGCGCGCTGCGTAACGCGGTGCACGGGCATTTGAAGCGACTGAGCTATATCGGGGATTATCATCTGGCGGAGTTTGGCGAGGGCGATGCGGGCGTGACGATCGCGGAGTTTAAGTAAGCAGGAGAACAATATGGTAGCAAAACAAAAAATATTGATTGTAGACGATGACAGCAATATTGCGGAGCTGATATCGCTTTATCTGACAAAAGAATGCTTTGACACAAAGATTGCGGGCGACGGGGAGGAGGCGCTTCAGCTGTACAAGAGCTATGCCCCGAACCTGATTCTGCTTGATCTGATGCTGCCGGGCATCGATGGTTATCAGGTGTGCCGGGAAATCCGTGCCAAGGGGAATATTCCGATCATTATGCTCTCTGCAAAGGGCGAGGTGTTTGACAAGGTGCTCGGGCTGGAGATGGGGGCGGACGATTATATCATGAAGCCTTTTGACTCCAAGGAAATGGTAGCCCGTGTGAAGGCTGTTCTGCGCCGGTATCAGCCGGTGAAGCCGGAAAATCCGGTTGCCACGGCGATAAAAGTGGTCTCCTATGCGGATCTGGAGGTCAATCTTTCCAATTATTCCGTGGTGTATATGGGAGAGAATGTAGATATGCCCCCGAAGGAGCTGGAGCTTTTGTATTTTCTGGCATCCTCGCCCAACCAGGTGTTTACGCGCGAGCAGCTGCTTGATCATATCTGGGGTTACGAGTATATTGGGGATACCCGCACGGTGGATGTGCATGTGAAGCGCTTGCGGGAAAAGATCAAGGATCACGAGGGCTGGGGTATCACGACGGTGTGGGGCATCGGCTATAAATTTGAGGTTAGGGAATAGGCATGAAGAAAAAGCTGGGATATAAGCTGATCGGCGGTATTGTGCTCTACGGGATCATAAGTTTTCTCATTGTGGCATCGCTGGTGGAGTGGATGTTTCAGGAAAAAGCGCAGAGCACGGAGGCGACGAGGCTCTACCGGGAAGCGCTGGCGATCACTTCCAACTATGCTGCGGATTACTATCGAAACCGCCTGACATTGGAAGAACTCGCCACGCAGTTGGATGTGCTCTCGGATTATACCGAGGGGGAGATCTGGGTGGTGAACCACAGCGGTACGGTGCTCATCGGCAGGCAGGAGGGCGAGGAAGCCTATGAGATTAAGGATTTCCACATTGCGGATTTCGGCGCGAAGTATTACCGTACGGGAACGTTTTACGACTGCTTTGAGGAGCCGGTGCTGACCGTATTTGCTCCGATTACGGTAAACTATAAGGTGCGCGGTTATGTGATGATCCACAAAAACATCCAGCAGATTTATAAGAGCGCGGATCATTTTTTGAATTTGTCCTATATGGCGCTTGTGGCGTTACTTCTGATCAGTGTGATGTTCCTGACTGTGTACCTGTGGCGCACATACGGGCGCATTCGAATGATGAATCGTGTGATGCACAAATATATGGAGGGTGATTTTGGGGCGGTCATGGAGGACGAGTATGAGGATGAGCTGGGGTTTTTGTGTGCGTCCTTCAATTACATGGCAAATGAATTGAACACGCTGGAGGATGATCAGCGCAAATTTGTTTCCAATATTTCCCATGATTTTCGTTCGCCTCTGACCTCCATCAAGGGTTATGCGGAGGCTATGCTGGACGGCACGATCCCGGTTAAGATGCAGGATAAATACCTGAGCATTATCATTGCGGAGACGGAGCGGCTGACAAAGCTCACGAGTGGTCTGATGGAGCTGAATCAGTACGGCGGGCACGGAAAGACGATTCTTGACAAAACGGATTTTGATATCAATGAAGTGATTGAGCAGACTGCGGCGACCTTTGAGGGCGCATGTAACACGAAGCATGTTGTTCTGGAGCTGGTGCTCACGGGGGATGAGCTGCTTGTGCACGCGGACAAATCGAAGGTGCAGCAGATTATCTACAATTTGACGGATAATGCAATAAAATTCAGTCACAATGACTCTTCCATCAAGATTGAGACACATGTAAAAAATGAGAAGGTGTTTGTGTCTGTGAAGGACAGCGGGATCGGTATTCCAAAGGATTCGATCGGCAAGATATGGGAGCGGTTTTATAAGACAGATCTGTCTCGCGGCAAGGATAAGAAAGGGACCGGTATCGGACTTGCCATCGTCCGCGAGATCATTCAGGCGCATGGGGAAAATATAAATGTTATCAGTACGGAGGGCATCGGAACGGAATTTATTTTTACGCTTCCGTTTGTGGATGTGGATGATGACTGATGGTTGCTGCCTGACGGCAGAGAATTTGGCCTGCAAGTACAATAAAGAGGATTGAAAGTAACAGGTGAAGAACGTATAATAGACAAGGGGAGCTGTGAAGTGACCAGACAGCTACGGGGTTTTTATATGGCAGATGATTTTCAATTTATCAAAGAGACGAGAAAAGAGAAGCCGATTAACCGGAAACGGGTGTTGCACCATACGCTGCTGACGTTGTTTCTGGCGGTTATTTTTGGCGCTGTATCGTGCCTTACATTTGTGCTGTTAAAGCCGAGGCTGGAACAGTATTTTTCTCCGGAGGAGCCTGCTCAGGTGTCGTTTCCGGAGCCGGAGGAGTTGCCGGAGAATCCGGTGGAGCCGGAAAAAATCGACCAGAATAAGCAGGAGCCGAAAAAAGTAATTATTGAGAAGCCGGCTTCCATGGATCTGGGCGGGTATCAGACTCTGCAGAATAAGCTCTATGAGGTGGGGCGCGAGGCCGACAAGTTTATTGTATCTGTAATGAATGTGAAAAAGGATACGGATATTTTTGATACGAATTATGAGAGCACGGGGTTGGGTTCCGGCGTGATCGTTGCGGATACCGGCGGACAGCTGCTGATTTTAACGGAGCATAAGACGATTCAGGGTGCTTCTTCCATTCGGGTCACTTTTGTGGATGGTGCGACGGTGGGCGCGGAGCTGCAAAAATATGACGGGAACACGGGCATTGCGGTTTTGCGTGTAAACGCGGAAGATGTGTCTAAGGAGACGAAAAAGCAGATAGCGGTGGCAACGCTGGCCAGCTCGGTTGGGGTATCCCTGGGACAGATGGTTCTGGCAGTCGGAAGTCCCATCGGGACGATTCATTCGGTTTTGACCGGAAATATTACTTCGAACAAGAACACTATCTCCACGCCGGACTGCAATTATACGATTTTTACCACAGATATGGTCGGAACCGCAGACGGAAGCGGTGCTCTGATAAATACAAATGGAGAGATTATCGGATTTGTTTTGCAGGATTATAATTTGCAAAAGGATCAGACTACGCTGACGGCGGTATCCATTTCGGAGCTGAAAGGTGTGATTGAGCTGTTATCAAATGACAAGTCAGTGCCGTACATCGGCTTGCGTATGAGTACGGTGACGGAGGAAATTTCAAAGGATTACAATATGCCGATGGGCGTGTATGTGCGCGACGTTGAGATTGATTCCCCGGCGATGGAGGCCGGATTCCAGAGCGGCGATGTGATTACCGCCATAGGCGGGGAGGAAGTCATGACTGCGGAGGATTATGAAAAGCTGATCCTCACTTTAAAGGCAGAAGATGTGGTGCGCATTAATTGTCGGCGGCAAAGTGCGGAAGGGTATATTTCGCTGGACATTGACGTTACGGTGGGTACTTTGAAATAATATTTACCGACGATAAAATCGGCAGTGAGTATCGCGCCGGCCGCAGTCGCGAAGCGGCATACTACCTTATGCGGCTGTGCGCTTCAATTTATACTGAACATCAGATTTATTTGGCGTTCAGTATAACCGGGAAAAGGAAACCGGGAAAAGAAAACTGGAAAAAGAAAACGAGGAAAGAGAAATGTTTTATATTGGAGAGCTGCGGGAGGGAGAGCGCATTAATGAGATCTACCTCTGCAAACAGAAAACTACGGCTATGACAAAGGCCGGTAAGCCCTACGGTTCACTTGTGCTGCAGGATAAGACAGGCACGCTGGATGCGAAAATATGGGATCCTTCATCACATGGCATCGAGGAGTTCGAGGCGCTTGATTATATCAACGTTATGGGAGATGTCACAAGCTTTCAGGGCACGCTGCAGTTAAATATCAGACGGCTGCGTAAGGTGTCCGAAGGCGAATATGATCCGGCAGACTATCTTCCGATGAGTGAGTACGATGTGGATCAGATGTACGAGGAACTGCAGGGTTATGTGAAGAGTCTGGCAAATCCCTGGTTAAAGGAGCTGGCGGGTGGATTCTTTTTGGAGGACGAAGCGTTTGCGAAGCGATTCAAATTTCATTCCGCGGCAAAGAGTGTGCATCACGGATTCGTGGGTGGCCTGTTGGAGCACACGCTTAGCGTTACAAGGCTGTGCGCTTATTTTGCGGATACATATCCGATTTTAAACCGTGACCTGTTAGTGACCGCAGCGATGATTCATGACGTTGGAAAGCTGGAGGAGCTTTCCATGTTCCCGGCAAACGATTATACGGATGAGGGACAGCTTCTGGGGCATATTGCAATGGGTATGGAGATTGTCGGCGTCCGGATTCGCGGGATCAAGGGATTCCCGGCAAAGCTCTCTAACGAGCTCAAGCACTGTATTCTGGCCCATCACGGAGAATTAGAATACGGTTCTCCGAAAAAACCGGCTCTGCCAGAGGCTGTGGCTTTAAATTTTGCGGATAATCTGGACGCCAAGATGGAGACGCTAAAGGAGCTGCTTGCCAATGTACCCGCGGGGAATACGGACTGGCAGGGCTTTAACCGGCTGTTTGAGTCTAATATAAGAAGGTCGAGTATTTAGGCACCTACAAACATTTTTGCGCAGAATGCCAAAATTTTTTATCGTGTTTTTCCGGTTTATCCAGGTTGGGGAAGGGGCGAGGGTTTGGGCTGTGTATATGCTGCAGGGCAGGTGTGTGATGGTATATGCCTGTAGTATGATTCAGGTGCGAAAGATAGTGTTTGTATGGATTGTGATTCAGGCGCGTGTTATGGCGTCTGCATAGATTGTGGGTGTGTGCGTGTATTGTAGCGTAGATGTGAGCGACGGTGTATGCGTGTAGTGTGATCAGGCGTGCACAATGATATTTGTAACTGTTGTGATTCAGACATGTGCAATGGTATTTTGGAGAGAGCTTTATGCAGAAAAATGATGTGATCGAACTGGAAATTACGGATATGAGTGTGGGCGGAGAGGGCATTGGAAAGTTCGGTGGAATGACGTTTTTTGTGAAGGATGCCTTAATTGGTGATGTCATTCGGGCGCGTGTGCTGAAGCTGAAAAAAAGCTATGGCTACGGGAGGCTGGAAGAGATCTTGCAGCCCTCCGAAACGCGTGTCGAGCCGCCCTGTCCACTGCACCGCCGTTGTGGAGGCTGCCAGATTCAGGCAATGGCTCCCGAGGCACAGCTTATGTTCAAGGCACAGAAGGTTCGCGGCAATCTCATCCGGCTGGGTGGGTTTGCCGCGGATTTTATTGCGGAGATTATGGAGCCGATCGTGGGAATGGAGGAACCGTATCGCTACCGCAATAAGGCGCAGTTTCCCATTGGAACCGATAAAGAGGGAAATCCTGTGGCGGGCTTTTACGCGGCGCGGACCCACAGCATTATTCCGGTGGAGGACTGCCTGCTGGGCGTTGAGGAGAATCGCAGCGTGTTGGCGGCTGTGCTGGCATACATGAGGGAGCACCATGTCAGCGCCTATGATGAGACGACCGGGAAGGGGCTTATGCGCCACGTGCTGATCCGTTATGGTTTTTCGACGGGAGAGCTGATGGTCTGCCTGATTATAAACGGGAAAAAATTGCCTGCAGAAGAATGTTTGGTGGAACGTTTGTCGGCGATTCGTGGTATGAAAAGTATTACGGTGAATGTGAATCAGGAAAAGACGAACGTGATTCTCGGAAAAGAGACGATGTGCATCTGGGGCGAGCCATATATCACAGACTGCATTCATCTCCTGGAGTGCGGTGACGGTCATTTTACTCGCACAGATACTTCGGTAAAGTTTTGGATTTCACCACAGTCTTTCTATCAGGTGAATCCGGTGCAGACGGAGAAGCTATACTCGCTGGCACTGGAATATGCGGGCTTGACCGGAAATGAGACGGTTTGGGATCTGTACTGCGGCATCGGGACGATCTCACTGTTTCTCGCCAAGCGGGCAGGGAAGGTATATGGAGTGGAGGTCGTAGAGCAGGCGGTTGCGGATGCAAGACGAAACGCAGCGCTGAATGGCATCACAAACGCAGAATTTTTTGTCGGAAAGGCGGAGGAGGTTTTGCCGCGGTTTTATGCGGATACCGTGACAGTGAAGAATGAGGGAACGATGGGGGAAAGCAATTGTCCGACAAAGATGCGCAGAGAGAGCGGGCGGCAAGCGGCGCAGGACATGGCCCACCCGGATGTGATTGTAGTGGACCCGCCGCGGAAAGGCTGTGACCGGGCGTGCCTTGACACGATGATCAAGATGCAGCCGGAGAGAATCGTTTATGTGAGCTGTGATTCGGCAACGCTTGCACGGGATTTGAGAGTGCTGGTGGACGGAGGATATGAGCTGAGGCGTGCGCGGGCTGTGGACCAGTTTGGGCAGACGGTGCATGTGGAGACTATTGTGTTGATACAAAAGAAAAACTCGTAGAAGTCCTTTATTTTAGGCACTTTGCGAAGCATTTCATGTTCACTTCGGAGGGTGAAA
>CASCGD010000095.1 GCA_949132985.1 uncultured Lachnospiraceae bacterium | reverse complement strand
ATGCTTATTACGGTGAAAAGGAAACATTTGATTTGGTTATCAGAGGACCGGAGACAAAAAAAGTATTTGATCGTATAGACGAAGCATGGGATATAGAAAGCAATCTTTTCACAGAATATCATGATAAAAATAAAATATACCAAAAAAACATGTTGGCAGGTTGGTTCTCGGGTATGACGATAGAGCGTAAAATAAGCGATTTTTCGCCAAATGATTCAAAATTAACGATGCATTTTAAATCAGAAAGATTAGAAATTTTCCGAAGATTTGAAAAGTATGTGAATCCTGCTATTGAAATAGCATTACCAGCATTAAAAGAAATGAATTTAGAAGAAAAGAATGACTATGAGAGAATTTATGCAGTTTCTAAATGGCTTGCAAAGCGGTGTGAATATGATTGGGATTACTATTATTTTTCAGAGTTTGGCGGTTCGTGGCAGGAGCGATTTAGTGATTACAATACGAAAAGTGCATGCAGTTATGAAGCGATTGTAAATAAAAGAGGGGTTTGTGCAGGATATGCAAGTGCAACGTCTTTTCTTTTGAAAAATATGGGTTATGATGTGGTATCTATCTCCGGTAAATCTTATAGGAATGTTGGACATGCATGGAATTATGTAAAGCTGGATGGAAAATGGTATGCATTAGATAATACATGGAATGATACTGATGACGAGGATGAATTTAGAACGGATTATTTTCTGGTTGGAGCAGATACTTTTTATTTGGATCACAGAGTCTCCGCAGAGGATATGAAATGCTATCCATTAGCGGAGACTTCATATCATGGAAATTCAAAAATAGAGTTACCTGCAATCATTACAGGGAAAATGACTGACGCTTTTCCGGAAGAAGAAAAAGTGGAATTTCCAAGTATTAAAATTGAG
Organism: uncultured Lachnospiraceae bacterium; assembly: GCA_949132985.1. Classification (GTDB taxonomy): domain Bacteria; phylum Bacillota; class Clostridia; order Lachnospirales; family Lachnospiraceae; genus W0P33-017. The sequence continues at coordinate 11,021 of CASCGD010000095.1, read as the reverse complement.
AAAAACATATATATTATTTCAGTGGGAAAGAGTATTAAGCCTACAATAAAAATAAAAAATCCTAATAATGAAAAAATTACTTACACGTCTTCGGATAAGAAAGTTGCATCGGTAAGTAGCAGTGGAAAAATAAAAGCAAAGAAAAAAGGGATAGTAACAATTACTGTTCGTGTGGGTGAAAACTCAGCAAAAAAATTTAAAGTCAAAATAAAGAGTTAGATTTGAAAAACAAACAAAATTACTCCAATTATTTTGCATATCATTATTTCGGAAAATTTTTTAAATAAACGGCACTGGTAGTGTATAAAAAAAGATAGTCGATACAAGTAATTGCAGAGGAGAAATTTTATGAGAAAAAAATTACATCAAATCACAGCGTTCCTTTTGGCGTTTGCACTCCTGCTGACATCCGCGAACATCTCTGAGGTGTCGGCAGCAGAGAAAAGTGGCAGCTACATAACGGTTTCAAAAAATATTTACCGCATCACAAAAATGCCTTCCGGTGCGAAAAGCGGCGAGGCCGTGCTCATGAAATGGGGCGGCTCAAAGACAGCGGCTTCCGTAAAGGAAAAGATCGTCTACAAGAAGAAGGTCTATAAAGTGACCGGGGTGGCGGGAATCTATAAAGGAAAGAAAAAGGTAAAGAGCGTGTTTGGTGCTTCCGTAAAAAAGGTGACGTTGCCGGACACTGTCACGTTGATCGGTGAAAATACTTTTTGCGGCTGTAAAAAGCTCACGTCGCTTACGATACCGAAAAGCGTGGAGAGAGTTGAAAAGAAGGCGGTAAACAACTGCCCGGCCTTAAAGAAGGTTGTTTTAAAATCCAGGAATGTGAAGTTTCCCGCAAAGGGCGCCTTCACAAAAATCAATAAAAAAGCGGTCGTTTATATCCCGACGGGACTTACTGTAAAAGATACCTATAGGACAAAGGTAAAAAAGCAGCTGACTGCGGGTGGCCAGGTAAAATATAACCTGTCTAAGCCGGAAGTAAAAGCGGTTGAAAACGGTAAATTACTGGAGCATAAGTCTGTGCAGAAGGACAGAATTACGTTGAAGGGCGTTGCTTTTGGAAATTCAGATATAAAAAAAGTAACCTATGAAATTACGGATGAGGCCAATAAAAAAATTGCTTCCGGAAGCTGTAAGGGAACGGCAAGCTGGACGCTTTCATGCGCATTAATGAGCGGGACGAATGCGATTAAAATAACCGCGGAGGATCGATCGGGAAAAAGGGGAAGCAGTACCGTCTATGTGGTCAAGGTGGACGGACAGGTGGCTTATGATGACGATGTAAAGGTGGAGAACGTCGAAACTTCGCAGGAAGCGGCGGAATCTATCACGGATCTGGAAAAGCAGGGGGACTTCGTTTTCCTGACCGTGGAGAGCGAATCGGAAATTTTATCTCATATAGAGGATGGAACTCTGAAACAGGGAGACGTTTACTACATACAGCCGAATGATGAGATGCCTACAGGCTTTAGTGGGATTTTTGAGGGCATCCGGGAAGAGAAGGGACAAAAGGTGCTCCAGTTTACACCCGCTACGATGGAGGATATTTATAAGGGTGATGTGACGATTGATTTAAGTGGGGGTATCGATCCCAAAAACCCGGTTGCGGGCGCGTATCTGTCAGACGGGACAAACATTGATGTGGCGGAGGATGAAAAAAAGGCTTTGTCATCCAATCATGCAGTTCTGGATGCAAAAACGTCCGGCTAGTTATCTCTCTTTGATAATATTACCCTGAGTAAAAAGGGCGGTGCATATACGCTGAAAATCTCCTTTGATGACATTACGCTCTACGACAACGACGGAGATGAAAAAACAAAAAACGATCAGCTAAAGCTGAACGGCAGTTATACGATCAGTGATTTACAATCGGAATTTTATTTTGCCAATAAGGGTCTGTCCATCAAGCAATGCTACAGCAAGACCTCTTACGAGGGGGAGTCGGATATTCAGTTGAAGTTCGGGGCAAAGCTTAGTACGAAAAAAGCGGTGGAAACCTTGAACGGCGGCTTTAAGAATAAGAGGAAGTGCCTGTTTGTTGATTTGGAGGGAATCGATCTGTCTGATTCGGTTATGCTGGGCGCGGTGGGGATCAATCTGGCAACGCTTGTGCCCACCGTATCAACCTTCCGAACACTGCAAAAAACTTCGGAAAAGTCGACAATTATGCCGGTTGCATTTGTGTCGTTTATCCTGCATGTCGACGGAACGATCAGCGCACAGATTACGGCGGGCTACAGCGAGACAAGCTATAATGAAAAAGGCTTTAACCTGCAAAAGAAGGGCTATGTCGGGAAATATGGCGCTTTCGACCCGTCGCTGGGGAAGAGCAAAAAAATCCTCGGCTATAATTTCCAGAAGATTGACCGCACCGGGAAGAGTAAAACGGATTTGTCCGGCACATCGGAGCGCATACTTTATCTGGAGGGCGAAGGAAAGGCGACGGAGGAGATTGGATTCGGCCTTTTGGGCGCATTCATGATTGGCGGCGTGATACCCGCGGGCTTTCAGGCCTATCCTTATTATAAGGCGCAGGGTCAGCTTCAAGGACGGATAGAAATTGAGCTGCCGTTTGAAAGCATCCATGCGACAGGCTCCTATAAGCTGACAGAAGAGACTGGCATTGCCGGAAAGGTAGCATATTCCGTGACGAAAAAGCTCAAGGGTTCGGTGGAGGCAAAGAAGATATTGTGGACAAGAACCCTGGAAGGAAAGGCAGGGGAAGACGAGAACACAGAGCAGGAAAAGCCGGATGACAAGCCGGATACAGACGACCAGAAACAGCCGGATGAAAATGGGACAGAGAAACCGGATGAGGATGTGGAAACGCCGGGCAAGGAGTTTGATCCGTTGAAGGTGCCGTATACGATTTCAGCGGGGCAGACATGCACAGTTGAAACATATAGTAATAAAATTGGCAGCTTATGGGGTTATAATCTGATTGGAAATTCGGCTATTTTTGAAAGAATTTGGCTTGACGAAAAAGGGATGGTTATAAAGCAGAACCTATATGTGGGGAGCCCGGTTATTGGTGAATGGAGAGCACTTGGTGATTTGAATGGAAAAACGATTATTAAGGTTTATTTTGGAACAGTGACAGTGATTAATTCCGCAATCAATAGGGCTGCACCGATGAAAAAATTAACTGGAATCATAGAGTCGGGCGGCGAGACAATGGAAAATCCTTTGTGTCTGAACCGCAATAAGTTGTCGCTGAAAGCGGGCAAGACATTTCTTTTGCAGGCAAAAAGCGGAATGGAGGAATACAAACTAAATGCGTCAAGCTTGCGCTTCAAAAGCGGCAATTATAAAATTGCATCTGTTGATATGGATGGGAAAATTACCGCCAAGGCAAAAGGGAAAACAAAAATAACAGTGACAGCTAACGGTGGCTTTCAGGCAGAATGTACCGTGGTCGTAAAATAAATGGCCATGTTCCGCGGCCACCTAAAATTTCAAAGAGGGAGAAGGTGAACTTTATGGCGTTGATCAGATGCCCGGAGTGTGCACATGCGGTATCAGACAAGGCAGAGTGTTGTGTTCATTGTGGCTATCCGCTAGAGGAGTATGTAAAAAAATTGTATAGTACCTGTGAGATCAATGGTATTCCAAGGGATTTGACCTACATTTTGAATGCGAAAACAGAGGAGGAGCAAAGAAAGGCGGTGTATCGATTAAAAAAAGAGACAGATTGCACGCTAAGACATGCAAAGCTAATCGTGGATTATATTGTTCAGGAGGATAATCTACCAGCCGGTTTTGTCACATTAGATGCAGGAGGGAAAGACAGGATGGGCTTGGGGCCAGATATCAATGTGATCCAGCGCGATCATGTTAATCCTAATGTAGATTTATGGTAAGAAAACAGTGAGACGCCCATAAGTGATGAGGATGAGACATTAAAGAGGAGGATGAATGATGAACAAAAATTTACAAAAGAGATTTTTATGCCTGATGCTTGCAGTCACATTAATCATCGGCTGCGTGCCGCTTGGCTGTATAAGGGCAAAGGCCGCGGATACTGTTAGTGTAAGCGGGGCTACATATCCGGACTGGATTAAAAAGGGAGGCGTTTTTATTTTGAAGGGTACAGTGAGATCGTCCTCAAATATCACGTCCCTGACAGCTTCGCTTTGTGATTCTGATGGCAAGCCAGTGTATTCAAAAACGGTTTATCCGAACAGGACGAGCTACGACCTGCGAGGGATCGATGCGGCGATGCGGTTTGACAGGCTTCCTGAAAATCCGTATACCTACCGTGTTGTGGCGAAAAATGCGACGGGCACGTACAATGTGATCGTCAAGGCGTTTACGGTCTATACAGGCGCAAAACCGGGCTATGTAACACTCAATACATCCAGGAAATATAAGCTTTGTGTGAAGGAGGACAGCAGCATGGTCGTTGATATTGCAGCGAGCCAGGCGACTGCGAACGTTCTCGCCAAAAAGGATGTCGGGCAGTCTACGGCTGGCTGGTATGCGGAGAGCTGCGGCGACGGCTCTTACATGCTTAAAAATGCGGATACGGGTCTGTATCTTGATGTGGCGCACGGCTACTGTGTGAATGGCTCAAATGTATGGATCTGGACAAAAAATGGTTCGAATGCCCAGCGCTGGTATTTTATAAATGACGGCGGTGCGTATAAGATCATCGCAAAGAACAGTCACCTGACATTGAGCCTGCAGAGGTCGGTAGTGGAAAACAAACCGAATGTTGACCTCTGGCGTGACATTAAGGCGGCGCACCAGCGGTTTTATCTGACAGAAATGCAGGCAAATACAGGCTCCGGCGATTCAGGAGACAGTGGCAGTTCACCTGCACCAGCTGCATCAAGCCTTGCGGTCAGCGGAGCAAACCAGGTTCCGACTCTTAACACCGGACAGAAATATTCCCTAAAGGGAACGATTACATCCAACTATCCGATTAAGAAGGTCTGTGCGCAGATTCTGACCTCGAACGGGAAATGTGTCGTGCAAAAAATTATTTACCCGAATGCGACCTCCGTCAGTCTTTCCGGCGAGATTGACAGGGCGATGACCTTTAACACATTGCCGGCTGGAACCTACTATTATGTGGTGTCGGCGGAGGATGCATCGGGGACAGGCAAAACGCTGATCCGTCAGCAGTTTCAGGTAAAGGCGCAGGAAAAGAAGAGCAAGATGCTTTCCATCAACTGGAATCATATTGCGAGGATCGGGAATCAGGCTGGAAGAAACAGACAGGGAAAAAGCTCAAATAGCTGTATGTGTTTTGCGCTGGCGTATTGCAGGACGATACTGGATGGAAGAGTGTATTCATGGAGTGATTTTGATTATAACCGTCGCAATGACCAGTATAATGCAAGTGGATGGTTCGGAAAGGCAAATTATAACAGTAAAACAACAAGATCGCGGGCTGTAGCATTCCGCGCCGCATATGACAGTATTAATTCAGGAAAACCGGCGATTTTCTGGGTGACCGGCAGGCGTTCCACGCAGCATTTTGTGGCAGTTGTAGGGTATCAGAACGTGACGTCGCCGGATTCGCTGTCTGCGGAGAACTTTCTGATTATTGACTCTGCTCCGGGAACCACAACAAGATCAGCAGAAAATATGAAAAAGGTAGGCTATTCACTGAAAAAAAATGAAAACAAGCAGTACCGTTATCTGGTGGCAAGATGATAGGACGATATGCACGGCAGATGAACTTTGCCGTGCGTATCCCGCCAGAGGTATTTTCCCTGGCTTGCTAAGAAAATCTAATTTTAAGAAATCAGGAGGACTATGAAATGGCATTTGGTGTAAGTGGACCTTGCTTTGATTGCAAGTATTTAAATGAAGAAGACAGAGTTGGAGAAAAAATGTATTGTGAATGGATGAAAGCATATATTAAGCCGGACTTTGAGGGGTGCGGACATCATGATACGGATGACTAAAAATTATTTTCAGGCAAAAGGAGTAAAAAGTAATGATTCAGAAAAAATGTAAACGATTCACAAAAATCTTATCAGCATGCATGTTGACAGCAGCCATGCTTCTTGCGGCGGCATTGCCTGCGCAGGCGGCGGAGAAGGCGACGGTCAAGTCCGTCAGCGGCGTGAAGTTTCAGAAAGCGTCAGGTACGGGCAAGACGGCGCTCGACAGCTATTATTCATCCGCCAGTACCGGGACATACTTCATGTATCTGAACAGCGCGGGGAAAAAAACTTATCTGGTCAGCACGAAGGATGGAAAAAAATATGCGCAGACCGAGCTGAGGTCGGTTGTGAAAAAGCTGGGAAAGCTAAGCAAGCGCAACGCTGAAAGCATTTCGTTTGGGAATATGTCCGTGCTGGACGGGGAAGTTGTTTTGTGCGGCAGCTATGGGGAAGAGAAATCATTTATGCTCACGACAAAGAATGGAAAAAAATTTACCTATTATAAGATGCCGGACTTTAAGGAGTTTTCCTACGGCGCGCAGATATTGAAGGCAGGCTCCAAATATGTATGGCTCCGGGAATATGTGGAAGGGCAGGATGAGATCATCGGGGAGGCGGGACTGGTTCAGGATGGACCGACTTTTAAGGTTGACGCTGCATACCGATGCTATGTATCGGATGATAAAAAGACATGGTATCCGAAAAAGCTTGTCGTGAAGGGGGTAGAAAACGATCAGGAAGAGATTTTGTATTACAACGATGCGCAGCGGAAGGACAATAAGTATCTGGTTCTAAACGGCGTGATGTCTGATGGGGAATACCTTTACTTTGGCATTACCTATCGGCCCCACAGCGACGCGAACGAGGGAACAACCTCTGAAAGCTATGTGTACCGCACAAAGGATTTCGAAACCTGTGAAAAGGTGGCTCTGTCAGATCAGCCGCTGCCGAAGGTCACGAAGCAGACGGCTGAGCATGTTGAGGATCTGCTGCTTACAAAATCCGATGTCAGGTATGGTGCCGTGACGGATTGGAATTACCAGTCAGGCAGCTTGATGGGCGCGTTTGCGCTGACCCGGGGAAGCAGTGCGGGCGGCGGTTTCCGGACGGTATTTTCCTATGACCCGGGAGCGTACAGCGGCAGGACAAATGGTTGTCTTTATAACTGGGAGGAAACCGGAAAGAATGTGTCCCTGTTATTTGAGCGAACGAAGGATAACAGCCTGTTTGTCTCCAAGGATGGACAGACGGGCTTCAAAGAGTACCGGACGTCGATCCAGGCGTCTCACTGCTGCGGGATTATGGAGGATGCAAAGCATGGATATAAGATTCTGTGTTATCAGACATACACAGAGAGCGATGAAATAAATTACCTGCTTTTCTCGAAAAACGGTTTTGTGAACACTTACCGGGTAAAGCTTCCGAAAGGTGCGCTGGGCGTGGAGATCAAAGGGAACCGCCTTTTGGTGATGGCGGGAAAGGGCAATTACTATATCAGTCTGTCTGGTTTATATAAGAAGATGGGGTAGCGTTTTGTCAATTACATACGGCAGGCATCCAGGACAGCAAAGTAAATGGAATACGGTATTCTGGGTACGAGGATATTATGTGACAACGGCGGGAAATGTCACAGAGGATGCCATGAAGAAATACATCCGGGAACAGTCAGAAGAGAGTCGGAAGGAAGAGAATAAATGAGTGATTGTATCGCTTTCATAATTTCGCGTTCTGCGCTTTAGGAATTACCGTCAGGATACCATTTTATGGCTGGGCTGGTGAAAACAAGATATAGTGGCAATGAAATTTTTTGAGTTTTTTTGTCGCTATATCTTGATTTTTTTTGTCAGATATGGATATACTAGTTTGAAGTATGTAGATTTTATTCACAAAGGAGCGATTCGTATGTCGATGTCAATGGGCGTGCCTGAGACGGAGGATGAAGTAGTAGCCTTTCAGCGCCTTTTTTTTGAAAAAATGGTTGAATTGGAGCATGACAGGCGTACCTTAAACGACGAGAAAAAGCGCTTTGAGCTGCAGCGGGATAAGCTGGAGCGGGAGCGCCGGGATTTCAACAGACAAAAGGAGGCCGATGCCCGCTTTCGCGCGCACGAGGAGCAGCTTCTTGTGATGAAGCAGCAGCTGCTGGAGGATGAGCTGAAAAAACTGGCGAATGAGAAGGAGCATCTGGAACGTCAGCGCGAATTTTATAACCGCGTCAGGCAATATCAGCAGAAGCAGGAACCGATAAAGCAGGTGAAGCGTCTTGCAAACGGCGAACTGTTTTTCAGCGGTGTAAAAAATGAGCGTGCGCTGAAAAAACGTTACAAAGATTTAATCAAGATTTATCATCCGGACAATGTGAATGGCGACACGGAGGTGCTGCAGGAGATCAATCGGGAGTATGACCGGTTGTTACGGCACGTTTTTTCATAAAACTTTCCCGGTGCAGCGTTACTGTTCACTCTGCAGCCAGTAACTGGCAGTTTGGGCGTGAAAAGTAACGATGCAACTGTCGGTTGACAAATCGGATGGTTCAGTTGGTAGCCGCAAACCGCATTTTGGATTATAACTGGGCTATGCCCGATTGAAGTGCAGAGCCGGTTGTATCGGCGATGAGTATAATTTGAAAGGTGGTTACGGGAATGAACTTATCAGAAAAAATTATGGACCTGCGGAAGCGTTCAGGCTGGTCGCAGGAGGAGCTGGCGGAGCAGCTCGGTATTTCCAGACAATCGGTTTCCAAGTGGGAGACAGGAGAGAGTGTACCGGATCTGGAGCGAATCATCCGAATGAGTGAGCTGTGGAATGTGAGCACCGATTACTTATTAAAAGAGCGTGAATCGGAGGATCAGCCGGGAGATGCGCCGGGCAGCGGATTAAATGGCGGCTCCTTTACTTCTTCTGACAGCGGGACGGCCTATGGGGCATCAGAGGATTTTGGCGGTGGAGAAGAGGGGAGGACCTCATCGTCTTCGACCGGATTTGGCGGGGATCGGGACGCATCTTGGAGCGGGCCGCGCGATTCGTCAGCTCGTGAGGTATCTTGGGCGGAGGCGATGGATTTTCTGGAAATGAGCAGGTATGCGGCGCCCCGTATGGCATTTGGCGTGATGCTTTGTATTTTAAGTCCGATCTGTCTGATTTTGCTCGATGCGATATCGGAGCAGTCTGCTTTATTTGATGGGATGTTTCACTTTTCAGAAAATCTGGCGGACGGTATCGGTGTTTCCGTGCTGCTGCTTCTTGTGGCGGTGGCAGTCGGGATTTTTATGATGACAGGCATGAAGCTGAATTACTATGAGTACATGGAGAAGGAGCTGATTATCGTTCCGGAGGATGTGCTGCAGGAGGTGGCGGAGCAGCGATCGGATTTTGAGAGCACTTTTCGCACCAGCATTACAATCGGTGTGCTGCTCTGCGTACTTGGAGCGATACCGCTCTTTTTATCCACAGCGTTTTTCGATGAGGATTTTGGGGCGGCGGTTGGTCTTTGCATCCTGCTTGTGCTGGTAGCGGTGGGCGTGTTTTTCCTCGTCTCTGCGGGAACCATCCATGGCTCCCACGAAAAGCTTCTGCAGATCGGAGACTATGCGCCGGAAAAAAAGCGGGCAAATAAGAAGATGAGTGTGATTGCCGGTATTTTCTGGTGCGGGATTGTTTCAGTTTATCTGCTGCTCAGCTTTACGACGATGTCGTGGGGGCGCACGTGGATTATTTTTCCGGTGGCGGGCGTGCTCTTCGGCGGAATCAGCGCGCTGGTTCACGCGCTGTCGCGGTAGATAGCAGGTTTCAGGCAGAGATGTGCAGAGGTCTGTGCGGTTGAAGTCTGCAGGGGTGCAGGGATATTGCGCGGCTGAAAACATAGATAACAGATATCAGAAACGCTCCTGGCTGTGGGTGTCATGGCTGAGGGCGTTTTTTTGGGAGGAGAATGAACATGAAACAAAAAATCACAAAAAAGCTTGGCTTCATCGGCTGCGGCAATATGGGAAGCGCGATCATAAAGGGAATCGCAGACAGCGGCATAGCGGCGAAGGATCAGATTTTTGTCTACGATGTAAACGAGGCGGCGCGGGAAGCGATGAGCGCTTACGGTGTGACAGTGACGGAGGGTAACGAGCAGGTGTGTCTGGCTTCGGATATGGTTTTTGTGGCGGTGAAGCCGCAGTATATGGAGAGGACTCTGATATCCGCAAACAGGGCGCTGGAGGGGAAGTGTGTGATCTCTATTGCTGCGGGAATCCCGGCGGCACGCATCCGCCAGCTGGCGAGGGCCAATGTCCGCGTGCTGCGGACCATGCCGAATACGCCTGCGATGGTGGGCCTTGGCGCGTTTGCACTGTGCAGCGACTGCGATTTGACCGAAGAGGAACGGGGCGCGGCGGAAGGGATTTTTGCGGCGCTTGGTGTCGTGGAGTGGGTGCCGGAGCATTTAATCGATGCGGTTTGTGGCGTCAGCGGAAGTGGCCCGGCGTATGCGGCGATGTTTCTGGAGGCCATGGCGGACGGCGGTGTGCGGGAGGGACTGCCCAGGGACACGGCATACCGTCTGGCTGCGCAGACGATTCTCGGGACGGCGCAGATGTATCTTCAAAACAATATCCATCCCGGTGTGCTCAAGGATATGGTAACATCCCCGGCGGGTACGACGATTGAGGGATGTTACGCGCTGGAGAAGGGCGGGATGCGCGCCGCGGTGATGGATGCCGTTCATGCGGGGGCGGAGAAATCGAGGGAGCTGGGGAGGAAATAACGAAATTTTCACTTATCGACGGATGTCCTTTTCTGTGTTATGATTATGCTATTGAAGGTGTGGTTATAGAAAACAGAGGGGGACATTTTCTGATGGAAGATATCCGGGAACAGACTTGATTTTCTGCTGAAATTCTTTAGAAAATTAACAGAATGGAGGTTGTTGAAATGTTGGAAAGCCAGAATGTTGAATATAAGGAATCCTGGAGGACAGAATACCTGAAATGGGTATGCGGTTTTGCAACAGCAAAAATGCGGTCTCTTTTATATCAGAAGAATTTTTTGCTGCCCGCACTGGAGAAGCATTGGAGGCGAGGCTGCGTGACAGTGGTACATTCCGGCAGCAGATGAAAAGCCTGCATG
>CASCGD010000094.1 GCA_949132985.1 uncultured Lachnospiraceae bacterium | reverse complement strand
AGGTATTCCCATGCCATTTCATCTTTATGAGCTTGTTTTGGGATAAACAGTTTAAACGCAATCAGCAGTCATGTTCTCCGGGAAATAGGCTTCTTTGGGCGGGCGGCTCCTCACTCGCTCCCTTTAGTTTGTGAAAATTTCTCTCTATTCCTTACAACACCACACAAATTTCTACGGATTGGTATGAATATAACATATTTTACCCTCAGTGCACTTGGGGCGTGTGTCCCCTTGTCCACTGAGGGTATCGTATAAAGATTTAAAAAACACGGAAAGAGAAAGAGGGATTCATGCCCCTCCTGTCCGACCCGCAGGAGAGGCACCTCTTATTGAGATGTAAGTAACCCGCCTGGGAGCATTCGCTTTGGGGTGGCTGCTCTTTCTGCCGCTCATGAATAAATTTTACAAGTATCAGGAAATTTCATCCGTCTTCATCATAATCTCCCGCTCCATCCTGCGCATGAGATAGAGGCACAGCGGCATAAGGTAGAGCACTGCTGTGGCCCACGCCGCCTGATCCGCCCAGCAGATCGCTGCAAATCCATAGATCGGCACAAACACCAGACTTACCATGATCCGCGCCAGCATCTCAATTCCCCCCGCAATCACTGCTCTTCCTGCATATCCGAGTCCCTGCGTCGTCATGCGGAAAATATTTAAAAACCCCAGCATCCAATAACAGGATCCCAGACAGCGCAAATATCTCGCCGCCGCATCCAGCACCGCAGTCTTTGACCCGTCCACAAAGAGCATCGACAGCGTCCGCCCGCCAAAAATAAGCACAAGGCCAATCATTACGCCGTAAACAGTCGCCAACAGCAGTCCTTTTCGCATGCCTTCCCGCACGCGGTCAAAGCGCTTCGCACCCACATTCTGTCCACAAAAATTGCAGACCGCCGTCGCCAGCGCATCGAAGGGGCAGAGCGTGAACTGTTTCAGGCGCGCACCCGCCGTAAAACCGGAAACATACACGCTCCCCAGCCCGTTGTTTGCCGCCTGCATGACCATACTTCCGATCGCCGTAATGGAAAATTGCAGCCCCATGGGCGCGGCCATGAAAAGCGCCGCCCTGCACCGCCCGCCGTCAAATTTTGCATCTGCCCGGCCAATATGCAGAATTTCCGATCGCTTCATAATATAGAAAAAACACAGAATCCCACTGAACGCCTGGGACGAAATCGTTGCCAGAGCGGCGCCTGACACACCCCATCTCAATACAAGAATACAGAACAGATCCAGGAAAATATTGCACACCGTGGACACTGCCAGAAACAGAAACGGCGTTTTGCTGTCCCCCACAGCGCGAAGCATTGCCGCCTGCAGGTTGTAGAGCAGTGTGAAGGGAATTCCGAGGAAAATCACCAGCAGATACTGATACGCGCCAGTAAAAATATCCTCTGGCGTGGACAAAAGCCGTAAGATCTGCGGGCAGAGCAGCGCACACGCCGCCGTAAGCACAACTGCAAAGCAGGCGGTGAGCAGAACACTCTGATAGATAAAGCTTCGCATTTCCCGATAATTTTTCGCCCCAAACTGCTGGGCAATCGGAACGCCAAACCCCGCGCAGGTGCCAAGGCAAAAGCCAATCACCAGAAACTGCACACTGCTGGAGGCGCCCACTGATGCGAGCGCCTCCGTACCGAGACACCGCCCCACGATGGCGGCATCCACGAGATTATAGGTCTGTTGCAAGAGGTTTCCCGCCAGAAGCGGGAGGGTAAACCATAAAATTTGTTTCAGACAGCTTCCCTTTGTAAGATCGCCTGTCATTTTAAATACACTTCCTTTTTATCATCTTTATTGTTTGTCACGCCTTCACTCTTTGTAGTCAGACAACAGCCGAAAATGCGGCCAGTATGTAAACATGGCCTTTCCGAGAATTTTATCACGATGTACGTAGACGAAACGCTCCCCATCCTCGACGGAGTCAGCCAGACCTTCCGAAAGCGCCTCCTCCGCCCAATAGCGGGCGTCCATCGAGACATTTCGGTTGTCGCCGAGCATCAGGTAGCAGTCCTCTGGCACCTCAAACACGTAGCCGTCGTTTTTCACCAGCCACTCCTCAGGCAGATAATTTTCCTCCAGCGGCGTCTTTGAATCGTTGATGTATATTTTCGCGTTCTCAATTGTCACCGTCTCCCCCGGCAATCCGATTACACGCTTGATGTAATTTTCCTCCTCATCCACCGGATATTTGAAGATCACCACGTCAAAGCGCGCCGGGTCCTTCGTCTTATAAGTCAGACGGTTGCCGAAAAGCCGATCCCCCGGAGAAATTAACATTTCCATGGACGACGAGGGTACCATCGCATTGACTAAAACCACCCGCGTCAAAAACAAGGAGACGAGCACCGCCACAATAATGATCTGTAACCAGCTTAAAAGCTCCTTCGCCAGCGACCGGGTCTCCTTCTCCTCTTTACCCGCTTTGTTTTCTGAAGCGTTGCTCCCCGCAGCCTCGTTTCCGAAGCCCCCGCTCCCGGATACCCCATTTCCTGCTGCCTCATTTTCGTATTCCTTACTCATTGCTATACCAGTTCCTTTAAAATTGATGTGCCGATCGTACCCTCCGGCATTTCCACGTGAAAATTATCTGCGACCGTCGCCCCAACCACAGCAAAGCTGTCAGTCTCCGGCAGCGCTCCCGCCCCGGTAAAAGAAGGAGAGAAAGCTAAAAACGGCACCTTCTCCCGCGTGTGGTCCGTTCCCGTGTAGGTCGGATCATTGCCGTGGTCTGCGGTGATGATCAGAAGGTCGTCATCCCGCAGCAGCCCGAGCAGTTCTCCGAGCTTTTTGTCAAAGCGCTCAATCTCCTGTCCGTAACCGATGGGTTCCCTCCGGTGCCCCCACAGCGCGTCAAAATCCACCAGATTCACAAAACAAAGCCCTGTAAAATCCTTCTCTGCGATCTCTATCGTCTGCTCCATACCGTGAACCGATGTCTTCGAATGATTGCTCTCCGTAATACCCTCGCCCGCAAAAATATCATGAATCTTTCCGACAGAAATAACATCCAGCCCGGCATCCTTCAAGGCATTCAGCACCGTCCTCCCGGTAGGCTTTAACGCATAATCGTGGCGATTGCTCGTGCGCACAAACTCTCCCTTTTTCTTTCCTGTGTAAGGGCGCGCGATGACGCGGCCCACCCGCCATTCATCCCGCATCGTCAGCTCCCGCGCGATCTCGCAGTAACGGTAAAGATTATCCAGTCCCATCGTCTCCTCGTTGCCGCAGATCTGCAGCACCGAATCTGCAGAGGTATAGACGATCATCGCGCCCGTGGTGATCTCCTCCTCCGCCAGCTCCTCCAGAATTTCTGTCCCGCTGGCCGATTTGTTTCCGATAACCCTTCTCCCGCAGCGCTCTTCCAGCTCTTTGATCAGCTCCCCGGGAAACCCCGTATCCGTAAACGTAATAAAGGGCTTTTTCGTATGGATTCCCATCATCTCCCAGTGCCCGGTCATAGTGTCCTTGCCGTTGCTCGTCTCCCGCATGGCCATGTAATAGCCAAGCGGCTGTCGCTCCGGCTCCACCTGCTTTAAGGGCTTTAGGTTTGCAAGGCCGAGTTTTTTTAAGTTCGGGATATGAAACTCATCCATCCGCTCACTGATGTGCCCTAGGGTGTCAACGCCTGTATCCCCGAAACGCGGGGAATCCTCCATTTCGCCGATGCCCATGGAATCGACTACGATTGTGAAAATCCGCTTGTATTTATAATTTTCCATAATGTTCCTCATTTCTTAAGCCATCTGATGCCGCGCCGGCAGAGAACCGCTGTTACTGACAAAGACACGCTTTTGCTCGGATAAAAACGTAACGGATGCCAGGCTCGAAAATACCTCGCCCAGCACCGACGTTTTTATAACGGTCTTTGCTTCAGAAACAGCGGTTCTCTGTCAGCTGGATATCGTATACCTGAACAGTCTTTGTTTCTAAAACATCAACCCACGATCAACTGGGTATCGTGTGCCTGAAAAGTGTCTTTGTACAAGCTCTAATACTGGCCCGCGCTCTCCTGCCCCTTCACGATCTTTACGATGCGGCTTGTGCCAAGACGGCTTGCGCCAAGCTCCATGAAATGTTTTGCATCGTCGAGGCTGGCGATTCCGCCGGCGGCTTTCATTTTTATTCCCTCGCCGATGTGCTCTGCAAACAGCCCGATGTCCGCAAAGGTTGCGCCTGCCGTGGAAAATCCGGTGGAAGTCTTGATGTAGTCGGCACCGGAAGCGGTGACGATTTCACACATTTTGACCTTTTCCTCATCCGTCAGAAGGCAGGTCTCGATGATCACCTTCAAAATTTTCCCCTCGCATGCCGCTCGAATCTCCTTGATCTCATTTAACACATAGTCATAGTTTTTTGCTTTGAGCATACCCACATTGATGACCATATCGATTTCCCGAGCGCCGTTTGCCACCGCGTCTTTTGTCTCGAATACCTTGCAGGCGGTGGTGTGGTTTCCATTCGGAAAACCGATGACCGTACAGACGGGAATCTGCCCCTTCATATACTCGTCTGCCTGCTTCACGTAGCAGGGCGGAATGCAGACGGAAGCGGTATGATATTTCATGGCATCGTCGCAGATGCCTCTGATCTCCTCCCAGGTGCTCGTCTGCAGCAGCAGTGTATGATCACAGACTGCCAGTATATCCTTCGTTTCTATTTTATTCACTTCCATACTCATATGTCATTCTCCTTTTTCTTTTCAGCCAGTCATGTACCGGCTCAATGTTATGCGCGGGCCATCATTTGCCGTATCGCCAGAGCTGCGACGTTCTCAAAAAACCGCGTGCCGCTCAAAAATCTTCCCTCTCATGCGTATAGATCATCAGGCCCGAATCCCAAAGGCAGCATCTCTTCCAACG
This sequence comes from uncultured Lachnospiraceae bacterium, assembly GCA_949132985.1. Classification (GTDB taxonomy): domain Bacteria; phylum Bacillota; class Clostridia; order Lachnospirales; family Lachnospiraceae; genus W0P33-017. Next base: position 7,120 of record CASCGD010000094.1, on the reverse strand, counting down.
TCCGGTTCACCGCCGCGCCGTCCTTTGTACCGAGAATCACCCGGAACGTTTTCGGGTCGCAGAACTCCATCATCACCTGCCGGCATACACCGCAGGGCGCACAGATCTTCTCCGGCTCCGACGTGTCATACCCGCCGACAACAGCAATGGCCAAAAACTCCTTTTCCCCCTCGCTGACCGCCTTGAAAAACGCCGTGCGCTCCGCACAGTTCGTCGGCGTGTAGGCTGCATTTTCTATGTTACAGCCCTGATAAATCTTCCCGGACTTCGTAAGCAGCGCCGCCCCCACCGCCCAGTGGGAGTAAGGCACATACGCACGTCCCCGCGCCTCCAGCGCCAGGGAAACCAGTTTTTTTTCATCAATCACCATACATTCACTTCCTATCTCGCCCCTTTATCGTAAGGAATACCCTCCGCTTTCGGTGCCCGCGAGTTCTTCGACGTAAACGCGAGGATAATCATAGACGCGATAAAGGGCATCATGCTGTAAATATTTTTTGACAGACCAAAGCTTGCGAGCACAGTCGAATCCGCAATGTTTGACAGCGACTTAAACACTGCAAAAAATACCGCTGCCCCCGCGATGCGGTAAGGCTTCCACTGTCCAAATATCATAACTGCCAGGGCGAGGAAGCCTGCGCCCGCCACGCCGACCTCAAAATTCCATGTGGAGACCGAGGGAACAATATAGGCAAGCCCGCCGAGTCCGCCCAGCGCACCGGAAATCACAACCCCCGCATACCGCCAGTGATACACATTGATTCCCACGGAATCCGCAGCCTGAGGGTGCTCGCCGCAGGCCCGAAGGCGCAGACCCCATTTTGTCTTAAACAAAAAGACGGAGCTGCATACGAGAAGAATCACTCCTAAAATGAGAAAGATATTGATTGTGATTGGGCCGACGGAGTATATAAACGGCCCGTTGTCATAGGTCAGCTTTGCAGAAGCTGCACCGTTTCCGGACGCGGAGGAATTGTTAAACGCCTTCACCGCCACAATCGCAATCGCTGTCGCCAGCATGTTCAGCGCCGTGCCGCCAATCGTCTGGTCGGCCTTGAGCGTAATTGCCGAAAACGCCAGCAGCAGAGAATAAACCATGCCCGATGCCACGCTCGCCAGAACCGCAAACGCCACCAAAACAGGTCCGGATACCGTTCCGCCGAAAAGCGAGAGAACAAACACACCCGCCAGTCCGCCGATGGTCATGATTCCCTCAAGGGCAATGTTGATGACGCCGCTGCGCTCGGAAAACATGCCGCCGAGGGCAACCAGCATCAGAACAACCGCATATAATAATGTATACTTAATCAATAAAATCATACATGCACCTCCATGTCATCCTCGATATGAGCTTACTTTTCATATCTATTTTCCTTCCTTATTTTTTCTTTTGAACAGATTCAGCGCAACGCCCTTAAAGAGCATGACAAACGCGCACAGATAAATGATAACCGCCACGATCAGATCCGCGATCTCCGGCTGGAAATACTTTGTCGGAAGATACGCGCCGCCCACGGAAACATGGGACACAAAAATCGCGGAAAACACAACGCCGATGGGATTGCTCATGGCAAGCAGGGCAACCGGAATGCCGTTGAAGCCGATTGCCGGCAGCGCCGTTGCCACCTGCGGATTCCACTCCGAGGCACCGGAGAGGAAATAAAGCCCTGCGCCGATTCCTGCCAGCGCACCCGCGATGGTCATGGACAGAATAATATTCCGTTTCTCGTTGATTCCGGCGTAGCGCGCCGCGTCCTTGTTAAACCCGCACGCCTTCAGCTCATAGCCGAAGGTCGTCCGGTTTAAGATGATGTACATAATAATTGCAATGATAACCGCGAGAAAAATCGCAATTGTCGTCGAGCTTGTCTTAAAAATCGCATTCAGCCCCCCGTCCGGTATGAGCGCCTGCGGTGCCGCTGCGCTGAGCTTATAAGTCCGCGTCGTCTTCTGATCATACATCGCCCCGTGAAAGCCCGTATACAAAAGCTCATTGACCAGATATAGCCCGATCCAGTTGAACATGATGGATGTGATGACCTCATTCACATTGAAATATGCCTTGAAAATACCGGGCAGCGCACCCCACACCGCGCCGCAGAACATGGCCGCCAGAAGGCACACATACCAGGGCATCCCCAGAATGATCGCACTGTAGAGCGCGCCGAAAATACCCACCGTATACTGTCCGGCTGCGCCGATGTTAAACAGTCCGGTCTTGAACGCAAACGCCACCGACAGACCCGTCATAATAAGCGGCGCCGCCTGCGTGATCTCGCTGCCGATTCCCTTGGGCTTCAAATAGAAGCCGCCCTTTAAAATTCTCTGAAAACCGTCCATCGCATTTCCGCTGTTGATGCAGCAGAGAATGAGAAATCCTACAAAAAGCCCGATGATGATGCACACCAGCGAAGCACCGATGGACAGGATCATGTCTTTTCCCTTTTCGTTCATCTCTTTTCCTCCTCCTTTTCTTATGGAAACGCCCGTTCGCACTTGTGGTAATGCCCGCTCGCATAGCTCACGGGCAAATCGCAGGAAAGCATTCCAAAAAATGCTCTGCATTTTGCTTTCCTGCTCTCGCGGGCATGTCGTCGGAAGGCATGCTAGAAGATGCTTCGCATCTTGCCTTCCTCTCCAAGGTAGCGCCCGTTCGCACTTGTGGTAATGCCCGCTCGCATAACTCACGGGCAAATCGCAGGAAAGCATTCCAAAAAATGCTCTGCATTTTGCTTTCCTGCTCTCGCGGGCATGTCGTCGGAAGGCATGCTAGAAGATGCTTCGCATCTTGCCTTCCTCCTCTAAACTTCTGCCGGAACAAATTCACGCTTCGCGCCAGCCATGTAAAGTCCAAGCTCCTCCACCGTAATCTTCTTCGGATCGAGCTGCCCCACCAGCTCTCCTTCATACATGACAAGAATCCGGTCGGATACATCCATCACCTCGTCTAACTCCAGGGATACGAGCAGCACCGCCTTGCCGCTGTCCCGCTGTGCCACAAGCTGACTGTGAATATACTCGATCGCGCCGACGTCCAGCCCTCTCGTAGGCTGAACCGCCACAAGCAGCTCCGGGTTTTTGTCGATCTCCCGGGCGATAATCGCCTTCTGCTGATTACCGCCGGACATGCTGCGCACGACCGTCACCGAACCCTGGCCGCTGCGCACGTCATACTGTTCGATAAGCTTGTCGGAATACTCCCGCACCGCCTTGTTTTTGATAAAGCCCGCACTCTGGAACTGAGGCTCCCAATAGCGCTGCAGCACCATGTTCTGCTCCAGGCTGTAATCCAGCACCAGCCCATGCTTGTGCCGATCCTCCGGAATATGACTCATGCCCGCCTTGGATTTGTTGCGGATGGAAGCGTGGGTAATGTCCTTTCCCTCGAAAATAATCTTGCCCGCGCTTGGCTTTTCAAGCCCGGTGAGCGCCTGCACAAGCTCGCTCTGCCCGTTGCCGTCGATGCCTGCGATGCAGACAATCTCCCCGCGGCGCACATTGAACGACACATCCTTCACCGCATTGTTGTCGTGTGCCTTGCTCGACACGGTCATGTGCTCAATTTTCAGGACGGTTTCCCCCGGCACTGCCTCCTCCTTCTCCACGGAAAAGCTGACATCTCTTCCAACCATCATGCGGGAGAGTTCCTCCTTTGTCGTATCTTTGATGTCCACGGTTCCGATGTACTTTCCCTTGCGCAGAATCGTGCACCGGTCGGCAACCTCCATAATCTCGTTTAATTTATGTGTGATAAACAGGATAGATTTGCCCTCCTTGGTGAGATTTTTCATAATCTTCATCAGCTCCTCGATCTCCTGCGGCGTGAGCACCGCCGTGGGCTCATCGAAGATGAGTACATCATTGTCCCTGTAAAGCATCTTTAAAATTTCCGTCCGCTGCTGCATACCTACGGTGATGTCCGAGATCAGGGCATCCGGGTCAACCTTCAGCCCGTATTTATCGCTCAGAGCCATGACCCGCTCCCTGGCCCCTTTCTTTTCCAGAAAAAATCCCTTCGTAGGCTCAACACCAAGGACAATATTATCTAACACCGAAAAACATTCCACCAGCTTGAAATGCTGATGAACCATACCGATGTTCAGATCATTCGCATCATTCGGATTGTTGATCTGAACCTCTTTGCCGTTCATTCGAATCGTACCGCTGGTGGGCTGATACAAGCCGAACAAAATACTCATCAGGGTTGATTTCCCGGCGCCGTTTTCCCCGAGCAGCGCATGGATCTCCCCCTTTTTCAACTGCAAGGTAATATTGTCATTAGCCTTGATTCCCGGAAATTCCTTTGTGATGTTTAACATCTCAATAATGTAATCATTTGCCATAGTCTTTATCCCTTTTCCTGATCTTATCCTGTTTCACAGCAGCGCGTGTCTTCACTGCCGTCCTGTTTCCCCCGATGGAAAAAGGGAAGGGTTACATCCCTTCCCTCTTTACTTTTTACACTACAGACCGTCAGGATTTACAGTGAATCCTCCGAGAAAGCGCCTGGCTGACAGTCTGCAGTCAGGTTGCACTGTAAATCGAACCGGTACGCAGTATGAATACTGTGCAGTTTTTTACTGAACATAGTCTACGGATACGTGTGAGCCAACCTCAGGATTGTTCTCGGTATCGTTGGAGATGGAGATAGAACCATCCTTGATGCCTGCGAGAACAGTCTCATACTCGTCCTTTGTAAAGGTCGTAAAGCCCCAGGAATCATCGTCGGTAGGCAGGCCGATATACTCGCCCTGAGCGAGACCTAACTGCTCAGCCTTGCCGGAGAGAGAATCCCAGTTTCCGTCAAAATATGCAGTCAATGCATCGTAAACCGCTGCGTTCAGTCCCTTCATTGCAGAGGTTACACAAATGTCGCCGATAATGGGCTTCTGGTCAACGTCCACGCCGATGACCTTGCCGTTGTGGTTATTCGCAGCCTCAACCGCAGAAGTATAGATACCGCCGCCGCATGCGAATACGATCTCTGTGCCGTCTGAATACCAGCCCTCCATACGTGCAGTGATCGTCTCGTCACCATAGAACTGCCCGCCATAGAAGTACTTCACGCTGACGTCAACACCCATCTCCTCTGCTGCCGCATTGATACCCTGGATGTAGCCGAAGCCGTAACGGATAACCGCAGGAACCGCGATACCGCCCAAAAAGCCAAGCTTTGTATAGCCGTCCTTTACAGCGCCGTAGCCTGCGATATAGCCCGCCTGCTCCTCCTGGAAGGAACAGATATAGGAGTTTGCAGCGATCTCTTTCGCCTCACCTGCCAGATTTACGATATCGCCCTCAGTGAGGTCGACGCCGATGAACTTAACATCCGGATAGGTTTCCTGCTCCTCCGCAATCGCGGGTCCGAACAGATAGCCGGGCATAACGATAACGGTCGCGCCCTCTGTGATTGCAAGATCAATAGCATTGATACGCTCCTCATCGTTATCCTCTGCAGGCTTATAATATTCGTATTTCACACCGTTCTCGTCTCCGTATGCGCATACGGTCTCCCATGTGATCTGGTTGAAAGACTCGTCCGTGATATCGCCGGAGTCAGTAACCATAGCGATCTTCTCGCCGGACTTGTCCCCTGCGTCATCCCCAGTCTCCTCACCCGTGTCGTCTGTCTGCTGCTCCGCATCATCACCGGACTCCTCGCCGGTGTCATCTGAGGACTGCTCTGCATCATCACCATCCGGTGCCTCTGAGCCGCTCCCACAGGCAGTCAGAGAAAATACCATTGCTGTTGCCAAAAATGCTGCCAATACTTTCTTCTTCATCTTGTTCTCCTTTTCCTCTTTTTTCCGGCAGACGGTCATCCCGCCGCCGGTTTTCGCTTAAAAGCTATATGTACAAACCCTCGCGGGATTGACATCTTTTTCCTGTATCACCCGTCTCACAAAGCATGCTTCTGTGAAATATCATTTTAGCAGATTTCACCGCAAATTTCCAGTGTATTCTAAATTTTGTCATAACCGTTCAGCCATCTGGCTGCAAGATGATTGAGCCATGCTTACATGCATGCGTTCATCTCACAGTTGATCGGCAAAGCGCCCGATGATTGGTAACGTTAGCTGCACTATTCGAGAAAGCGCCGTATGCGCCTCCCCAAATGGCGCGGACTAAGCCGTTGCCTGCTCCGCAGCAATCATTCCGCGAATCGCCTCTACAGCAGTCACGATAGCAAGCTGTGTATCATGAACCTGCTCATTGGGAAGTCCCTTTTTTGCCCGTTCCTGGTTTGCAACAACCAGAAAGCAAGACCCGACCCGCACCCTCAGGAAGCTCCCCGCAATAAAAAGCGCCGCCGACTCCATCTCGGAGGCCAGGCATCCCATGCGCAGCCACGCCTCCCATTTATTTTGAAGCTCGTAGCTCACCGGCATGACCTCCGGCTCATGCTGTCCGAAAAAAGAATCCTTACACTGTACGACGCCCGCGTGATACGTGATCCCCTTTCTTTTCGCCGCCGCTACCAATGCGTACAAAACGTCCACATCCGGAACCGCCGGATACTCGAGGGGCGCATACTCACGGCTCGTCCCCTCCATGCGGATGGCCCCGTTCGCAATCACAATATCGCCGCCGCACACGTTCTCCTGCATCCCGCCACAGGTGCCTACGCGGATAAACGTATCCGCGCCGACTTTGGAAAGCTCCTCGATGGCAATCGCCGCCGAGGGGCCGCCAATCCCTGTGGAGGTTACGCTTACAGGCACCCCGTCAAGGCTGCCTGTGTAAGTCACATATTCTCTGCTGTCCGCGACAAGGCGCGGGCTGTCAAAATGCTCTGCAATTTTCGCACAGCGCTTCGGATCACCGGGCAGAATCACATATTTTCCTACATCGCCCGGACCCACCTGTGTATGATACTGTTTGCCGGAACCCTCTGTGTAATCAATCATAAAATACCTCCGCGCATATCACGCCACCCAGATCTTTGGTCGATCAGCTACCTGACTATAACTATACAAAAAGTATAGTATGTTTTCCCCATAAAAACAAGCCAAATTTCGTTGTTTTTATCTCTATATGACAACTCTGGTTACTTTTCACACCCCAGGAGCTGTCGCACTAAGCAAAGCATATACAAGATATCGTATAAAAGAATGGTTGA
>CASCGD010000093.1 GCA_949132985.1 uncultured Lachnospiraceae bacterium | reverse complement strand
CGTTTTTATAACGGTCTTTGTTTGGAAACAGCTGTGCGCAGGCGGCTGGTTATCGCAGCAGGACAGCGCTTTTGGTCGAAAAAAACGCAGCGGATGCTAGGCTCGAAAGTACCTCGCCAAGCACCGGCGTTTTTATAACGGTCTTTGTTTGGAAACAGCTGTGCGCAGGCGGCTGGTTATCGTAGCAGGACAGCGCTTTTGCTCGAAAAAAACGCAGCGGAATATGTGTTTGCAGGATAAAATTTAGCGGATGACTGAAATACAGGTTAGGAGTACAACGGATTATGAGAACAAAACTGGACTTGAAACAGAAAAAGGTGCTTGTAGTTGGGACCGGGATCAGCGGGATCGCGGCGGCGAAGCTTCTGAGGGCGAACCATATTGACTTTGAAATATATGATGGAAACGATAAGCTTTCCCGGGAGGATGTCCGGTTAAAATCGGAAGTATTTTCGGATTGCGTGATCATGACGGGGGCGCTTCCGGAGGAAGCGCTTTCGCGCTACTCTTATGCGGTATTAAGCCCCGGGGTGCCGACGGATCTGCCGGAAATAGATGCGCTGCGGGCGCGGGGCGTAAAAATATGGGGTGAGATCGAGCTGGCCTGGGCGTTTTCCAGCGGGGATGTGCTGGCGATTACAGGGACGAACGGCAAAACGACCACGACGACTTTGGTGGGAGAGATTCTAAAAAGCTTTGTGAAGGATGTGAGAGTGGTCGGTAATATCGGGATTCCATACACTTCGGTGGCGGAGGAGACCACGGAGGAAACAGTGACGGTGGCGGAGATCTCCAGCTTTCAGCTTGAGACAGTGGAGCGCTTTGCACCCCAAATTTCCGCAATCTTAAATATAACGCCGGATCACTTAAACCGGCATCACACGATGGAAAACTATATTGCGGCGAAGGAGTGCATCACAGAGGGTCAGGCAAAGGGCCAGGTTTGTGTGTTAAACTATGAAGACAGGGTACTGCGGGAGTTTGGTGAATCCATCGGGAAGAAACTTCGGGTCGTCTGGTTCAGCAGCGTGAGACGTCTGGAGAACGGACTGTATTTGGAGGACGGAAAGATTTACGACGCAACGAAGGGTGAAACGAGGCTTGTCTGCGCGGTGGATGCATTAAACCTTCTTGGAAAGCACAACTATGAAAATGTGATGGCGGCAGCTGCGATTGCGCTCTGTTATGGCGTGCCGCTTAAAAAGATACAGGAGGTACTGGCAAAATTTACGGCAGTTGCGCATAGAATAGAGTATGTGGCAGAAATTGACGGCGTGAAGTATTACAACGACTCCAAGGGAACCAATCCGGATGCAGCGATTCAGGGCATCCGTGCCATGGACCGGAAGACCTGCCTTATCGGCGGAGGTTACGATAAGCAGTCTGCGTATGAGGAGTGGATTGAAGCTTTTGACGGAAAGGTAAAAAAGCTGGTGCTCATCGGAGCTACCGCAAAAAAGATTGCGGATACGTGCCGGCGCATGGGTTTTACAGACTATGTGTTTGCGGACTCCTTAGAGGAAGCGGTGGATATCTGCCGCAGGGAGGCGCAAAGCGGGGAGGCGGTGCTTCTCTCGCCGGCGTGTGCCAGCTGGGATATGTTTGAAAGCTATGAACAGCGCGGTGATCTGTTCAAAGAGATGGTAAGGAAACTGAAATAGTTGTATTGAAAGGAAACGGCAGAATATGGCGAGACGGCAGAAGAAAAAGCGCCAGATAAAATATTTTGATTATAGTTTGCTGTTTATCATAATTTTTCTGATTTGCTTTGGTCTGGTGATGCTCTACAGTACCAGCGCCTATGATGCACAGGATACCTTTGGCGATCCTGCACATTATCTGAAAAGACAGGGGATGGCGTTTGGGATGGGACTCGCAGGCATGTTTGTGATCTCCCGTATTGATTACCGCCGCTGGCGAAATATGGGGAATTTTGCGTATCTTCTGGCATCTGTGCTCTGTATACTGGTGCTTATCCCGGGCATCGGTATCGTACATAACAACTCGAGAAGATGGCTCGGCATTCCCAACAGCTCGTTCGAGTTTCAGCCGTCTGAGTTTGCAAAGCTGGGGGTCATCATGTTTCTGGCGAGCCTGATCTGCCGATTCCCGCGAAAAATGAATAAGTTCAGCGCCGTGCTGCGGGTGATGGTTTTCGTCCTTCCGCTGTTTGTAATGATTGCGATCAATAACTTAAGTACCGCAATTATCGTCATGGGCATCGGGGTGGCGATGCTGTTCGTGGCAAGCCCGAAATACTGGCAGTTTCTGGCAATCGGAGGTGTTGGTATCCTTGGCATTGCCCTTTTTCTGGTGCTTCCGTCCGCAGGCTACCGCGGAGAGCGCGTGGAGATGTGGCTGCATCCGGAAAATTTTGTAAAGGGCTATCAGACGCTTCAGGGACTCTACGCCATCGGCTCCGGGGGACTGTTCGGCAAGGGCCTCGGAAACAGCATGCAGAAGCTTGGCTTTGTGCCGGAGGCGCCAAACGATATGATTTTCTCAATTATCTGCGAGGAACTTGGATTGTTCGGCGCGATCTGTGTGATTATGCTTTTTCTGCTGCTGATGTGGCGGCTTATGATTATCGCGAACAACGCCCGCGATCTTTACGGTGCGCTGATTGTGACCGGAATCTTATCGCACATCGCGATTCAGGTCATACTCAATATCGCGGTTGTGACAAACAGTATTCCAAATACCGGTGTTACGCTGCCGTTTTTCAGCTACGGAGGAACCTCGGTCGTTTTCCTCATGGCGGAGATGGGGCTTGCGCTGGCAGTATCGCGCGGCATCCAGTTTGAACCGGAGGAGGATTATGATTAAGGAGGAGCGCCGCAGACAGCGGCTCAGGAAAAAGAGAAGAAGAACTGTTCTGGTGTGCCTTCTGCTGCTGTTTTTGCTGGTGGGCGGTGGATATCTTCTCGTGACAAGGGTATATACGGTGGAAAAAGTGCGCGTCGTGGGAAATGAGCTTTACACGGACGAACAGATTGAGCAGGTGGTGCGTTCAGACGAGTATTCCTGGAGCACGCTCTATGTCTATCTGAAATACCGCTTTTTCCACACAAGCGCGCTTCCCTTTGTGGATTCCATCGCGGTGGGTATGGACCTGCGGAAGCCTCACGTTTTGACGGTGGAGGTGACGGAGAAGGGCATTTTAGGTTATCTCTACATTGATTCCATCGATCAAAATGCATATTTTGACAAGGATGGATTTGTTGTGGAGACCTCACAGGAGGTGATCAGGGATGTGCCGAAAATCGAAGGGTTGACCTGTGATTCGGTAGTCTTGTATGAAAAGCTCCCCTTGGAGGATGCAGCGGCGTTGAAAAACCTGCTGTCGCTGACGCAGCTTCTGGAAAAATATGAGATTTCTGCAGAGCGCATCCTCTATCAGGAAGCGTCGGGGAGGATGCTGGTTTACAGTGACGATATTACCGTAAATGTGGGCAGCGCGGACAATCTGACGGACAAGCTCATGCGCCTGGAGTATATACTTCCGGAGCTTACGGGAAAGAAGGGCACACTGCATCTGGAAAACTGGTCAAATGAAAATACGGACATCATTTTCGAACCTAAAAAAAGTAAAAAAAAGAAAAAAACAAAATAATGGGTTGATATTTTTTTCAAGAAATACTAATATAAATATGATATGGAAATGCATGTTACGAGTTTTCGATCATCTTATATATTTTAGAAAACATAGGATACTGAAAAAATGGGAACAGTTACTGCCGGGTGATATTGGCGGGTGGATTTGAGGATTGAGGAGGACAAACTCTTGTTGGAAATTACGACTACAGGCGCGGATAATAACGCAAAAATCATTGTCATCGGCGTTGGGGGTGCCGGGAACAATGCCGTAAATAGAATGATTGACGAAAGCATCGGCGGAGTGGAATTTGTCGGTGTAAACACGGATAAGCAGGCATTGGCGCTCTGTAAGGCACCGACACTCATACAGATCGGTGAAAAGCTGACCAAGGGACTCGGCGCTGGTGCGCAGCCTGAGATCGGACAGAAGGCGGCGGAAGAAAGCGTTGAGGATCTCTCGGCGTCGATTCAGGGCGCGGATATGGTATTTGTGACCTGTGGCATGGGCGGCGGCACGGGAACCGGAGCGGCTCCGGTCGTAGCCCAGCTCGCGAAGGATATGGGCATTTTGACGGTTGGTGTTGTGACAAAACCGTTCAAATTTGAGGCAAAGCAGCGCATGGTCAATGCGGTTTCCGGCATTGAGCGCTTAAAGGGCAGTGTGGACACGCTCATTGTGATTCCAAATGACAAATTACTGGAGATTGTTGATCGGCGGACGACGATGCCTGACGCGCTGAAAAAAGCGGATGAGGTATTACAGCAGTCCGTACAGGGTATCACGGATCTGATTAATCTTCCGGCACTCATCAATCTGGATTTCGCGGACGTTCAGACGGTCATGAAAGACAAGGGACTGGCGCATATCGGTATCGGAGAGGCGCACGGAGACGAGAAGGCGCTTGACGCGGTCAAACTCGCGGTACAAAGCCCGTTGCTTGAGACAACCATCAGCGGTGCGACTCACGTAATCATCAATATTTCCGGTGATATTTCCCTGATGGATGCCAATGACGCGGCAAGCTTCGTGCAGGATCTGGCAGGCGAGGAAGCCAATATTATTTTTGGTGCGAAGTACGACGAGAATATGACGGATACAGCTCAGATCACTGTCATCGCCACCGGCCTTGAGGTAAATAAGAAGCCTTCGGTGACACCGCTTATGAGCAGTATGAAGTACACATCCACCGCAAGTGCCGCGGCAGGCGCAGCGAGAGGACAGATGAATCCGGGTCTGACGAGCCGGGCAGGTCTTTCGGGCGCGGCAGGTGCGGCAGGCTATCGCGCAGGAGGAGGTGCTGCTGGCGCCGCGGCAGGGACCGGTACAGTACCTGCGGCGAACAATCCTGCGTTTACCGGCATTCAGAAACCGAAGAAGCCGGAGAGCAGTGTGCCTGAGCGGGATATCCAGATTCCGACCTTTTTGAAAAATACAAGGCGTTAACGCACGCAGCAAAAGAGCTGCGGTTTGAATTTGATTTCAGCCGAAAAATCTACATAAAACAACTTTTAAAAATACCTGTGGGATTTCCGCAGGTATTTTTTTTGGTGCAACATTGCTTTGACAAATTCTGCGAGGGACGCGCGCTATAATACAGACGTAACGTTCAGTCATCGGCTGTAAGACCGGCGAATCATACTTGCATGAATGCGCACGTCTCACGGTTGATAGGCGAAGCGCCCGATTATGAGCAAGGTTAGCTGCATCAGCAGCGGGAAAACGCTGCTGATGCCTCCTCGAATGGCGCGGGCGGAACTGTTACATACAAACATGAATTGGACGCAGGAGGGATTGCATATGTGGAGGTGAGAATTTACATAGATGTGCTGTGGTTTCGCACATTTCTGATCGAGTTTCTTGTCTGTATGTTCGTTAATCTGTGGACAAAACAGAACCGTCCGACACTGCGGGTGCTGTTGTTTACGGCGGCGGAGGTGAGCGCGCAGGTGCTGCTGTTTGTACTTGCGGGCTATGGTGTGCTGTATTTGGGAGGTTCTTTGCTGCTCTTTCTGCTGCTGCTTTTTTTGTTGTTCCGACCGGGAAGAAAGAGAGGTCTTTTACGGCTTTTTTTATGGAGTGCGGTGGCAAGTGCTGTGGCGGGCGGCATTCTCTCCCTGTGCCAGCGGAAGCTTCCGGCGGGTTATTGGTTCGGGGCAGGTGTGTGTGTCCTCGCGTTGTCGGTGATGGTTTCCGTTATTTTGGAGGAGCGGAGAAGACAGCAGGATCTTCGCCTCTATCGGATGATACTTTTTCATAATGGAAGATCACTGGAGGTAACAGGCTTGCACGACACCGGAAACCGCCTGATGGATCCGTATGTCCATGCGCCGGTGAACATTTTGGCGGAGTCAGCAGCACAGGTGCTTCTTCCTGTTCAGGAGTCATGCAGGCTGGTTCCCTTCTCTTCGGTGGGCGATACAGCAGGTTTGCTGCGGGTCTGGACGATCGATGCGATGGAGTGGGAAAAAGGCAGACAGGAGCGGGCCGTCATCGGGGTGGCAGATGATGCGCTCTTTGAGAATAAAGAGTACCAATTGATTTTAGCGGCGGACTTTCGCGGTCTTTGAGAGAAAGGCAGCATGCGGGCGGACGCTGTGTTAAAAAAAGCAGGAGGAAGATTTCATGTACATAAAAATCAACGTACCGAATCGGTTTCAGCTGAAAATCATACCGACGATCTATACGATGCTGTTCCAGGGTGAGCAGGAGGTGCACTACATCGGCGGCGCGGAGGTGCTGCCGCCGCCCCTGGAGGCTAAGCGGGAGCGGGAGTGTATCCTGCTCATGGGAGACAACTGCGCGGAGGCGCGCAAGGAGCTGATTGAGCACAATTTAAGGCTTGTAGTTTACATTGCAAAAAAATTTGACAATACCGGAGTCGGCGTGGAGGATTTGATTTCCATCGGGACAATCGGGCTGATCAAGGCGATCAACACCTTTAATCCAGAGAAAAAAATAAAGCTTGCCACCTACGCGTCCCGCTGCATTGAAAATGAGATTCTCATGTATCTGCGGCGCAACAGTAAAACCCGTATGGAAGTGTCCATCGACGAGCCGCTCAACGTGGACTGGGATGGAAATGAGCTGCTGCTCTCCGATATTTTGGGGACAGACGAGGACGTTATCTCGAAGGATATTGAATCCGAGGTTGAAAAAAAGCTGTTGGGAAACGCGATTGAGCATTTATCAAAGCGTGAGAGGCAGATTGTGGAGCTGCGTTTTGGCCTTCATGCGCCCGACGGAAAGGAGCTGACCCAGAAGGAGGTGGCGGACTTCCTGGGCATCTCTCAGTCTTATATTTCGCGTCTGGAAAAAAAGATTATGAAACGGCTCAGAAAAGAAATTGTGCGCTTTGAATAATGCATGGAATATGATATACTAAAAAACAGGGGTGTTTTTATTCATGAAAATAGAAGGCCGCAGGTTTTCTATTGCTTACAAAAGGAGATGGGATTTATGTTACTAGAATTTTTAGGGGCTGCTCACGAGGTGACAGGAAGCTGTCATTTCCTGCAGTATTCCGGGAAGCATTTGCTGGTGGACTGCGGTATGGAGCAGGGGCCGGATCTGTATGTGAACCAGGAGATTCCGGTAAATGCGGCGGCGATCGATACGGTGCTCATCACACATGCGCACATCGACCATTCCGGGCTGTTGCCGCTGCTGTATGCGCGGGGATTTCGGGGACGGGTCTATTGTACCCAGGCGACCTATGAGCTGTGTACGATTATGCTCAAGGATTCGGCGCATATTCAGGAGTTTGAGGCGGAGTGGCGCAACCGCAAGGCAAAGCGTTCCGGCGGCGGACAGGTGGAGCCGATGTACACCATGGAGGATGTGGAGGGTGTACTCCCGCATTTCACACCGTGTCTGTACGGCGAGACGGTCCAGGTGGACGATGATTTAAAGATCCGTTTTTCGGATGCAGGGCATTTGCTCGGCTCATCCTCCATCGAGCTTTGGGTGAGAGAAAAGGACGAGGAGGTAAAGCTGGTATTTTCCGGTGATATCGGGCAGGGAAACCGGCCCCTCATCAAGTCGCCGACGTATTTGAAGGATGCGGATTATGTGGTAATGGAATCCACCTACGGCGACCGGGAACATCATGCGCCCATTGATTTTGCCGAGGCGCTTGCGCACGTTGTCAAGGAGACGTTCATCCGGGGCGGCAATCTCGTGATCCCCGCGTTTTCGGTCGGGCGTACACAGGAGATGCTTTTTTTCCTGCGCCGCATCAAAACCGAGCATATGCTGCCGGAGTTTGAGGATTTTGAAGTGTACATTGACAGCCCCCTTGCGATTGAAGCAACTAATATTTTCCATAAAAATGTGAGGGACTGTTTTAACGAAAGAGCGCTCGCGCTCATCGACAAGGGTGTCAACCCGATCCAGTTTCCGGGACTTCGGACTGCGGTGGACAGCAATGCCTCCAAACAGATCAACTTTTTGAAAAAGCCGGTTGTCATTATCTCAGCCTCCGGCATGTGTGAGGCTGGACGCATCCGCCACCACTTAAAGCATAATCTGTGGCGGCCGGATTCCACGGTGCTCTTCGTGGGCTATCAGGTGCCGGGAACGCTTGGGCATGCGCTCCTTGGAGGTGCGAAGGAGGTAAAGCTCTTCGGTGAAATGATTGAGGTACATGCGCAGATCGTGAACCTTCCGGGCATCAGCGGGCATGCCGACAGGAATAAGCTGATGGATTGGGCGGCGTCCTTTAAAGAGCATCCGCCGAAGCGCGTATTTGTGGTGCACGGCGACGATAAAGTGACGGACAATTTTGCTGTGCATTTGCATAATGAGCTGGGCTACGAGGCGTCGGCACCCTACAGCGGCGATATTTATGACTTATTACAGAACGCCTGTATTAAGCAGGGAAGCCGTATGACGGTGCCCAAGAAGACAAAGCGCTCCGTCAAGGCCTCCAGCAATGTGTTTGCGCGCCTGCTTGCTGCCGGACAGCGTCTGCTCACGATTATCAATCGAAGCGAAGGCCTGCCGAACAAGGAGCTGGGACGCTTTGCGGACCAGATCAATTCGATGTGCGACAAGTGGGAGCATTGATACCGCTGTCTGTCCTTCTGAATGATAGATCGAAGTTTTGATATTTGTGTTTCGGGCCGGGGTATTTCACTTCAGGTAGTTTTTCATATGGTTGAGGGCAGATTTTTCCAGACGTGATACCTGCGCCTGCGAAATGTGAATTTCCTGCGCCACCTCCATCTGGGTTTTGCCCTCAAAGAAACGAAGCTTTATAATATAGTTTTCCCGCTCGCCGAGTCGCTCCATCGCATCGCTTAAGGACAGCGACTCGATCCAGCGGGATTCTTTATTCTTTTTGTCTGCGATCTGGTCCATGACATAGAGCGTGTCGCCTCCGTCGGTGTAAACCGGATCATAGAGGCTGACAGGGCTCTGGATGGCGTCCAGGGCATAGACGATTTCCTCCTTGGTAAGCCCGGATTCCGCGGCGATCTCCTCGATGGTAGGCTCTTCCTGTGTGCGTTTCATCAGCGTCTCTTTGGTGTGGATTGCCTTGTAGGCGGTGTCCCGCAGGGAGCGTGAGACGCGGATGCTGTTGTTGTCACGGAGGTAGCGGCGCACCTCTCCGATGATCATTGGAACAGCGTAAGTGGAAAACTTGACCCCCATAGTAGGATCAAAATTGTCGATGGATTTCATCAGGCCGATACATCCGATCTGGAACAGGTCGTCAATATTGTCCGTGTGGCCGGTGAAACGGCGGATGATGGAGAGTACGAGGCGCAGATTGCCGTTGATGTATGCTTCTCTGGCAGAGGTATCGCCCTGCTTGATACGCGCAAACAGGGCGTCTTTTTCTTCTTCCTTCAGTATAGGGAGCTTGGCGGTGTTTACACCGCAGATTTCGACTTTATATGCAGACATGGCTGTGCACCTCCGAACGATTACGATTATTCAGAGTTTGCACAGATGCGAAAGAAAATATTCTTTTCACGCGGAAAAGTTGAATTATTTTATCAAATCATTTATAATAGGGGCTATGAAAGATTTGATTGATGAGCGGAACAGAAGAGAAAAAATGCAAAACAGTATTCTGAAGTGGTGGAACGTGCACTACATGACGCCGGAGGAGCTGGAGGAGGAGCAGGAAAAGGATCATGATCCGTCCGTCACCGGCACGGGGCACCAGTCAGATTCGAAGCAGAATAAGCAGGCTGCAGATGGGCCTGAGGCGAATATGCAGTCAGAGGCAGAAAATGCCGTCATGGATGCCGAGGAGGATTTCAATTCGACGACAGGCTCCTATTCCGGTGGTTACGGAAAAGACGGCGCAGACCCGGAGTATGAGGATCAGATTGCGTCGATTTTGATGGAGAAAGATGATGCACTGCGCAGTCTCATTGAGCATGCGGAAGAAGAGAGCAAAGAGCAATGACAAAAAAACGCTATGCGTTTTTTTTGTGTGCAGAGATATACCCGTGAGCCAAATGATTTGCCGGCAGACTCTCGTTGTTTTGGACAAAGCATCAAATCATTTGGCAGATAAGTATACTCGTGAGTATAACACATGAAAGGAAACAGCTATGAAGAAGTTATTAGACGTAATTACCCGAACCATGGAGGAAGCTTTTGAGAAATTTGGATATGAGAAAAGTTATGCGCGGGTAACGGTGTCCAATCGGCCGGATCTGTGTGAGTTTCAGTGCAACGGCGCTATGGCGCTTGCAAAGAAAGAAAAGAAGGCGCCGATTGAGATTGCAGGGCAGCTTGCGGATGCGCTTTCGGACAGTATGTACTTTGAAGAGGTAAGTGCCGTAAAGCCGGGATTTTTAAATTTGAAACTGGCAAAGCGTTTTCTGGCAGATTATTTAAGGCAGATGTCACAGGGCGCATCAGACGGGCATTATGGCTGTGAGCATGTGGAAAAGCCGATGACGATCATGATCGATTATGGCGGGCCGAATGTGGCGAAGCCGCTTCATGTGGGACATCTGCGCTCGGCAGTTATCGGTGAGAGCGTTAAGCGCATGGGCATTTTTATGGGAAATACGATGATCGGTGATGTGCATATGGGAGACTGGGGTCTTCAGATGGGGCTGATCATCGCGGAGCTGAAAAACCGCAAGCCGGATCTCCCCTATTTCATCAGCGGCTTTTCCGGTGAATATCCGAAGGAGCCGCCATTTACGATTTCCGAGCTGGAGGAAATTTATCCGACGGCGAGTAAAAAGTCCAAAGAAGACGAACAATTTAAAGAAAAGGCGATGCAGGCGACCCTTGATCTCCAGAACGGCAATAAGGGATATCGGGCTCTCTGGAATCATATTATCCGTGTTTCCGTGGATGATCTGAAGAAAAATTATAAGAAGCTGAATGTGTCCTTCGAGCTTTGGAAGGGTGAGAGCGATGCCCAGCATTACATTCCGGAGATGGTGCGCCGTATGAAGGAAGAGGGTTATGCGTATGTCAGTGACGGCGCGCTTGTCGTGGATGTCATGGAGGAGACGGATACAAAGGAGATACCTCCGTGCATGATCCTGAAATCGGACGGCGCTTCTTTGTACAACACGACGGATCTTGCGACGATTGTTCAGCGGATGGAATCCTATCATCCAAGCGAGATCATTTATGTGGTGGATAAACGTCAGGAGCTGTATTTTACCCAGGTATTCCGCTGCGCAAGGAAAACCGGACTTGTGTGGGATGATACGAAACTGTATTTCCTTGGTTTCGGAACGATGAATGGCAAGGACGGGAAGCCGTTCAAGACCCGGGACGGCGGCGTGATGCGGCTCGAGACATTGCTTTCGGATATTGAGACGCAGATGTATGCAAAGATTGTTGCGAACCAGAATGAAAATCAGGTGATGGATGAAGCGGAGGCGCGGACCGCGGCGGCAAAGATTGCGCTGGCGGCTGTCAAGTACGGTGATCTCTCAAATCAGGCATCCAAGGACTATGTGTTCGATGTGGAGCGATTTACATCCTTTGAGGGAAATACCGGTCCTTATATTTTGTACAGCATCGTCCGCATTAAGTCCATCCTGAATAAATATGTACAGGCGGGGCGTGAGCTTGCAGGGCTTGCAGTAGGCGAAGCCGGCTCCGAGAGTGAGAAGGCGCTGCAGCTTGAGCTGGCGAAATTCAACGGAGTGATCGAGGGCGCGTTTGCGGAGCTGGCACCGCACCGGCTCTGCGCTTACGTCTATGATCTCTCGAATGCGCTGAACCATTTTTATCATGAGACAAAAATTCTGGCGGAGACAGATGTGACGAAGCAGAATTCTCATATTGCGCTGCTGGAGCTGACGCGCGGTGTTCTGGAAAGCTGTATTGACGTGCTGGGCTTTTCGGCACCGGACAGAATGTAATTCGATTTTAAGGAGGAAGGCAATATGACTAAGATTGATATTTTTTCAGGCTTTCTTGGAGCAGGAAAGACAACGCTGATTAAAAAGCTGCTGGAGGAGGCGCTTGAGGATCAGAAGATTGTTCTCATAGAGAATGAATTTGGCGAGATCGGCATTGACGGCGGCTTTCTGAAAGATGCAGGCGTTGAGATCACGGAGATGAACTCCGGTTGTATCTGCTGCACGCTGGTGGGCGATTTCGGGAAAAATCTAAAGGAAGTCATTGAAAAGTTTCATCCGGACCGAATTTTAATCGAGCCGTCGGGTGTGGGTAAGCTCTCGGATGTCATGAAGTCTGTCATTGATGTGGAAAAGACTCATAATGTTGCGTTGAACGGACTTGTGACAGTCGTCAATGCGACAAAGGCGAGCAAGCAGATGAAGGCCTTTGGTGAGTTTTTCAACAACCAGATCGAGTATGCCACCACCATTATCCTGAGCAGAAGCCAGAATGCGACTTCTCAGCAGATGGAACTGTGCGTGAAGCAGATGCAGGCGCTGAATGCAAAGGCGTCGATCATTACAACGCCCTGGGATCAGATTCCGGGGGAGGCGATGCTAAAGGTAATCGAGGGACAGGACTCTCTGGAGATGAAGCTTTTGGCACAGGAGCAGGCAAAGCGTGACGCGCAGGAGCATGAACATGAGCATGAGCATGACCATGACGAACACGGACATCATCACGAGCACAGCCATGACCACGATGAACACGGGC
>CASCGD010000092.1 GCA_949132985.1 uncultured Lachnospiraceae bacterium | reverse complement strand
GGTAAAATGCGAAGCATTTTTTAAAATACCTTCCGACGAAATGCCCGTGAGCTTTACGAGCGGGCGTTACCAGGCAAGGAGGAAGGAGCATGGATATGGCAAAATTTATTTATCGGGTCTTTTTAGTTCTGGCAATTATGGCGGCGATATGGGTCGGCGTAAACTATGTGATCAGCGTGCGCTCCGGTGAAAATTTGCAAAGCGGCGTGGAGTTGGTGAGCAATCTGGAAGAAGGATTGCTATATGCGTAAATATCTGGAAGCTGTTTGCATTGGAATCGTGATTTTTTTCGGCTCCGGGTTTTCCATCATGGCGTTTCACAATGATATCGGAATTGTCGATCTGTTTGAGCAGATTTATGAGCAGGTGGTGGGAAGCGCACCGGAATCCATCGGCGGTTTGGAGATTGGCTATTCTGTGGGGCTTGCGATGGGAATCCTGATCTTTTTCAATCATTTCAGCTTGAAAAAGCGGGAAAATGATCCGACACCGCTTCAGGTGGAAATGAGCAAATATGAGCAGGATGTGGAGGACACCATTCAGCGCATCCGGGAAAAAGAGCAGCAGGAGGGCAAGTCGTGACGGACCTTTTATTTTTTCTTTTTGGTATTACCGCCGGGGCAGCTACCTCCGGCGGAGTTTTTGCATTTTTGATGAAAATCGGTATTTATCCGCGGATGATCGGGAGCAGCCACACGATTCGGCTGCTCAAATTTTATGAGTGGATGATCGTCCTTGGGATTATATGGGGTGGCGTTTATACGGAATACCCGGATCTTTCCCTGCCCTTTGGCTATTGGTTTGTGGTGCTCTGGGGATTGTGCGCCGGGATGTTTGTGGGCTGTGTGTCCGCGGCGCTGGCCGAGGTGCTGACTGCCTTTCCGGTGTTGTTTCGGCGCCTGAAGGTGGAGAGCGGGATGGCGTTTTACATGTCGATGATGGCATTCGGGAAGATGGCGGGGTCGTTCTGGTATTTCTTTCGCGGTTTGGAGCCGTAAGGCCGGCGGAGGAAAGTGTTTCAGAAGCAGGTTGTTCTATATGGAGGGGATTCCGTTTGAGATCAGGTATCCGCATAGAGAAAAGTTATTCTGAATATGTGTCACGGTAATGGAACTTTTTCTCCGCAGATCATTTAAAGTAGCTGATTACATGACTTGATGATTGAAAAACAGGGAAACTGAAAACAATGATGTGTTGACAATGTAAATCAATTGTAGTAAAATAAAAGAAAAAAGAAGAGGGAGAGATCTTATGGCTGCTACGGTACCTACACAAATCAGAATCGACGAGGCAACAAAAAAGCAGGCGGTTGAGCTGCTGGAGGGCCTTGGGATGAATTTATCCGAGGCGGTGAACATGTTCCTAAAGCAGGTTGTTCTGTATAGGGGGATTCCGTTTGAGATCAGGTATCCGGAATTGAAACCGGAGGTCATCGAGGCGATGAAGGAGGCAAAGCGGATGAGCAGGGATCCAGGTGTAAAGGGATTTACGGATATAGATGACTTGTTTGAGGAGCTAAATTCATGAAATATACGGTAAAGAGAGCCGGCAAATTTAAGAAAAGCTACAAATTAGCCCAAAAAAGAGGATTGAATATATTAGCTTTGAAAGACGTAGTTACAAAATTAGGGAATGGAGTTCCACTGGATGCAAAATATAAGGATCATGCTTTAAAGGGAAATATGGATGGCTTTCGGGAATGCCACATTCAGCCGGATTGGCTGCTCATTTACCTGGTGGAAGATGATATATTGACATTGACGTTGATCGATACGGGTACACATGCCGATCTGTTTCGTATGTAACGGAAGAAGTGTTCTGAAAGAAAGTGTTTCCCGATTGGCGCGTGTCAGGGGGATTCTTTCTCTGTTTTTTTGAAACGGACATTATAATGACATAATTATTGGGATTGCAGTTGTCGTAATCTTGTGTCGCAACCCCCACGTCGCGCAGGCATTTTGCCTGCGGATGTGGGGGCTGCGACATTTTTTTTGTCAAAGAAATGAGAAATCTACTTAGTGTAACTCAGTGTTAGGAAGGGAGATACATGTTTCAGGTGATCTCTTTGGTGGCCGGCGGCTTTGACGTCAATTGGCGTATATTGAGCACGACACATGCAATTGTCTTGTCAGGCATCAAAAGAGGGGAATCGATTCTTTTCGACAAATTTACGTCGAAAAGTGTAGAAAAATTGCTGATATTCGACTGAATGATCAGAAAACAGGAAGTATAGAGCTGTATTGCAGACGGCCAACAGGGCAATTTCCGGCTATCCTTTATTCAAATAAAAGAATAAAGGAGGTGCCGAGGAATGGGTTTTGATTGGCATGCATTTTGCGTATGGATTTCAGAAACAGTTTTATGGTAAATAAAGTATGGAGTGGATGGGGCTGTCGCACTAAAAAATTAGTGCGCAGCTCCTTTTCCATGCAAAAAAATAACTGTCAGACCTCGAAAGAATCTGGCAGATGATGTAAAATTATTGTACGACCAAAGACATTAACTTACACAAAAATTATAGCCTAAATCAAAGCGGATATCAATTAAAACTTCTGCTAAATTATTGAAACAATTATTCCGGAAGATGATTCTGTGCGGTTATTTAGCCAGTTTGTGGAGGCAATAGGTTTAACTGACTTATAATTTTACTTACGAAAGAAAAAATTCAGTATCCCCAGGAACTTTTCTCAAGGTTGCGCGTTACTTTTACATGAATGGGGATTATTCTTACTGTTCCATGGAGTTGAACTGCAAAAGGGATATTAATTTTATGCTATTAATTTTATGTTTCTTCTGGAAGGCGCACCCGTGCTGGATCATATGACATTCGCACGGTTTCAGAACATTCATTTTGCACCATGCGCCAACGCATCCTTACCGAAATGTTCAACGTGCTTTTTGACTTGGGAGAAATTTCAGGCGAAACCGTTTTCATTGACGGCACAAAAATCGAAGCGGCCGCAAATAAATACACTTTTGTCTGGAGGAAGGCCGTAACCAAAAATCAGACAAAGCTACAGATAAAACCTGCTGATTTTGTGGCGGAGTACGAGCAGCTCTGTGATTTAAAGATTGTATATAGCGACACCGTAAAGATGAAGCATGTCAAGAAACTACGTAAGAAATTTTATGCACTCAAACAGAGTGAAAGCGTGGTCTTTGTTTATGGCATCGGGAAAAGAAAAACGCCGATTCAAAAGAGCATGGAAACCCTCGAAGACTATCTATTCCGGCTCAAAAAATACGATCATCAAATACATGTCTGCGGCGGACGCAACAGTTACTACACGACGGAGCACGACGTCACTTTTAAAAGAATGAAGGAGGATGCCATGGGAAGCGGACAGCTAAAACCAGTATATGATCTCCAGTATGGAGTGGATTCCGAATACATTACGTGGCTCACCATAGGTTCACAGCCAACAGACACAATAACATGAATCCTTTTTTGAAAGAGGTCCAAGAACATCTGAAATTTAAATATAAAAACATAACTGCGGACGCAGGAAATGAAAGTGAAGAAAATTTTGTATTTCTTGAGGCAAACGGGCAGCATTCCTAATATAAAGCCCGCTAACTACGAGATTTCAAAAACATGTAAGTACAGAAATGATATAGAAAAAATAGAAAATATGGAGTATGACGCAGAATCCAAAAGCAAAACAGGTTATGTAAGCGAAAAACGATTTACAAATGCGAGGACTGCAGCGGATGTTCGTATAAAGGGTAGCAATTGGAAAACACCACTGGAGGAAAGGACGAAAACGCTTCAGGTCGCCAAAGCATACCTAAAATACAGGTAGGAAGATTTGGAACGGATCCTTTCAGATGAAGGTATTGTTTACAGGATGAACCGGAGCATTCTGGCAGAAGGTTCTTTCGGGGATATAAAACAGGATATGCAGTTTCGGAGATATGTGGACAGAGGAGCATCAAATGTGCTTACGGAAAGCATACTGCTGGCCATGGCAAGGAACGTAAACAAGCTACATAATAAAATTCAAAAAGGCAGGACAGGAAGACATTTGTTCCCACTGAAAAGCGCTAAATTTTTAACATCTTAAAACAAATATGCAAGCTATGGGAAATGACTTACTAAAGTATGCTCTTTTGTCAAAATAACAGAGTAATCAGAGGCTTTTTCTTGAAATCAAATAAAAAAACAGCAAAAATGAAGCTGTCGGCTCAGGAATTTATATTCGTTAAAGCGACAGAACTGTCTTTTTTTGAAAAATGTGTAATCATAATAAAAAAACTAGCACTGTTCGTCAAGAAAAGTTTATGATATAATCATAAAAACATTTGGGGAGAAATAATATGGGAGCTATTTCTTTTTTGATACATGCGTATATGTATTTGCTTATTTACGAGATTTTGACGGAGGAATATAAGAGGTCTGTCAAGTGGTTTTTTATTTTGCTTTTTGGAGTAATGAAGTATATCGTAGAATTGAACGAGTATATAAAGTATTTTTGGCCGTTTCTTTTATTTACCTTGTTGATTTTATATAGTTTATGTATACACAGTTCCAATTCAAATTTAAAAAATTTTAAATATGCAATAATAACCTATGGAATAGACTTTATTTTTAGTATTGTTACGGGAAGTGTTTTTGGTGTCATAGTAGGAGGTCTGTTCAGAATAACTGAAGAAAGATGGACAAGTTTGTTACCAAGTATAATCAGAATTATTTTCATTATGGCTTTACATAAAGGGAAAATAGATTTTGCAAAAGTGAAACAGGAGTGGGTGCAATATATAATTATGGTGGCAACCATCACATTACTATTTTCAGGACAAATAATTCGAATGGGAAACATAACTAACAATGATAGTTTTATTTGTTTGGCCGCGTTTTGCAGTTACCTAATTTCTCTTTTCGCAATTCTCTGGCTCATCGATCACTACAAAATGCTCAAAATCCAGAAAGCTTACGCCGCAGACAACAAGCAAATGAGCCAGAAGCTGCATCGCTCCAGGGAGATTCTTCCGTTGCTGGCGGATTATGTTTCGGGGATGGATGAGGTTCAGGATGAAAATGTGCGTCAGAAATTGCAGGATGTTTGCCGCGATTACGGAAAAGAGCTGGGTGGGGCAGAGATGAATGCCATGCTGTTTAACACGACAGGGATTCAATTGCTGGATTTACTGCTGCAGAACAGAATGAACGAATGTTTTCGGCGGGATATTGAGATGGAGGTGTTTGTAGGCGCAAAGATTGATGAGGAGATGAAGCGGATGGGCCTGGGTGAGGGTGAGTTGGTTCGAATGATGGGCGATTTGATCCGCAACGCAATAAATGCAGTGGAAGAGATGGATTCTTCGGAGCGTATGATTCTGGTAGTGATTTCGCGTGATGAATACGGGTACATAGAGGTTCATATTCATGACAGCGGCGTGCCGTTTCCGACGGAAATACTGGAAAAATTTGGTGAGAGAGGCAATACCACATGGGGCACCGGGAATGGTATCGCGGATTTGGTGGAGTCGCTGCGGCGGGTTCATGGATCTGTTGAGGTCGTCCCGGAAACGGATCCTGAGGATATATTTACAAAAGAAATCTGTATTCGTTTTGATGGAAGCGGGAGGATTGGGCCGGCAAGTGGCCAGGTTCCGGCGTAGAGACCGGGAGATGAGGGGTTAGGACCCGCAGCTTTCGGGCGGCGAATCGTGACGACCAGGGGATGGAAGGATAGACATAGACGCGGGCCTTGTATCAGACGCGCGAAACGGACATACTGGTTTTATCAGAGAAGAATGCGGAGGATCAGCTCATGAACAGACGGCCATTGCCGATCGGTATTGAATTTTATAAGGACATGATAAACAAGCCCTACTATTATGTGGATAAGACCTTGCTCATAAAGGAATTGCAGGAGAAGGGCGGAAAGGTAAATGTTTTCACCCGCCCGCGCCGATTCGGCAAAACCTTAACGCTTCAGATGCTGCGCACGTTTTTTGAGCAGGAGATTGGCCGTGACGGCAAGGTCGCTGACAACAGCCGTTATTTCGAGGGGATGAAGATCACGGAGGCGGGGGAGGCGTACACGGCGCTTATGGGGCGCTACCCGGTGATCTCACTCTCACTCAAGTCAGCAAAGCAGCCGAGCTTTGCGATGGCCTACGCGTGTTTGCGGGAGACGATCGCGAAGGAGTTTCACAGGCACAGCTATCTCCTGCGGTCGGAGGGTATTGCAAAAGCCGACAAAAAGAAATTTGAGGAGCTGATGGGGCGGAGCGCTGAACAGGAGGATTACGCCACTTCCCTGGCCTTTTTGTCCGCGTGCCTTGGCGCTTACCACGGAGAAAAAGTGATCATCTTGATCGACGAGTATGATGTGCCGCTGGAAAATTCCCATTTCAGGGGCTTTTACGACGAGATGATCGATTTTATCCGCTCGCTGTTTGAGTCTGCGTTAAAGACGAACGAATGTCTGGAGTTTGCGGTCGTGACGGGGTGCCTGCGGATCAGTAAGGAGAGCATTTTTACGGGGCTGAATAACTTAAAAGTTATATCGATTCTGGATGAGAATTTTGCGGAATATTTCGGCTTTACGCAGGCAGAAGTGAAGGCGATGCTGGACTACTATGGCATCGGCGCGCGGGAGGAGGAGGTACGGCGCTGGTATGACGGCTATCTGTTTGGGGATACCGAGGTGTACAATCCCTGGAGCGTCATCTATTATGTCTCCGATATCATTGAGCACAACACCGAGTTTCCAAAGCCCTACTGGTTGAACACCTCGTCCAACAGCATCGTGCGGGAGCTGATCGATCACGCGGACGATACCGTGAAGACGGAGGTGGAAAATCTGATCGCGGGCGGCACGGTGGAAAAGCCGATTCACGAGGAGATCACCTACGGGGAGATCCATAAGAATCAGGATAACCTGTGGAATTTCCTGTTTTTTACGGGTTATTTGAAGGCGGTGTCCAGACGGTTTAAGGTGAATGCGCTGTATCTGACGCTTGAGATTCCAAATGAGGAGATTCGTTACATTTATCAGAGTACAATCCGCGAGTGGTTCGATGAACGAAAAAAGGATCATGACGCGACGCCTTTTTTGGAGGGGATGCGTACCGGGGACTGCGAAAAGATTGAGGATTTCATCAACGGGCAGCTTTTGGGGAGCATCAGCTATTACGACAGCGCGGAGAATTTTTTTCACGGGTATTTGTTCGGTTTGCTGGGCGGGATCGGGGGTTACCGCATTAACTCGAACCGGGAGCATGGAAACGGAAGGCCCGATCTTGTGCTTGAGCCGCACCACCCGCGGATGCCCGCGATGATCATCGAGATCAAGTGCGCGAAAAAATTCGGGCAGATGGAGGCGAAATGCGATGAGGCGTTAGCGCAGATTGAGGAGCAGAATTATGCGGCAAAGCTGCTTGACGAGGGCTATCAGAACATTTATAAATACGGCTTCTGCTTCTGTAAAAAGATCTGCATGGTGAAGTTTGTGCGTAATCATTCAGACGGGCCTGTGCATGGCCTGCGCTGACCGTGAGGCGTTACTTTTCACATCCGAGCCATAGCATGCCCCCTGGGTATGCACTTGCTGCATGGCTGCGGGAAAACTTGATTCAGCTTGCAGCCCTGGCTTCGCGAAGCGGTCCTAAGCGTCAGCGGCGCTTGTTTCAGACGGACCGGAGTGGAACAAAAGACTTTTCATGCCCAAACTGCTCGTTACTGGTCACAGAGTGAACAGTAACACCGTAAGGCTATTTTTATGCAAAAACAAAGAATCAAAAGTAGATTTTTCTTCTCTTATAGGCTATAATAAGGAGAAATGTTTTTGCATCTATATACAAAAGGAGAAGAAAATGAGAGAGAACAAGAGAAAAATTATCGGTTTCCTCTCCGTGTTTGCACTTTTGGCGGTTATTGCGCCGACGATTGTGCGGGCGGCAGAGGAGGGCGATGCGACACCGGCGGCGTATGCTACTGTGTGGGCGCTGTTACCGCCTGTAGTGGCGATTGCACTGGCACTAATCACAAAGGAGGTATACAGCTCACTGTTTATTGGAATTGTAGTCGGTGCGCTGATCTACTCCAATTTTAATTTTGAGGGTGCGGTTATGCATACCTTCAATGGAGGGGTTATTGCAGTACTTACAGATGCCTACAATATGGGTATCATCATCTTCCTGGTGCTGCTCGGAACGATGGTGGCGCTCATGAATAAGGCGGGCGGTTCAGCTGCATTCGGGCGCTGGGCGAGCGAGCATATCAAGAGTCGCGTAGGCGCGCAGCTTGCGACGATTTTGCTGGGTGTGCTGATTTTTATTGACGATTATTTTAACTGTCTGACTGTGGGAAGCGTGATGCGCCCGGTGACGGACAAGCACAATGTATCTCGTGCGAAACTGGCTTATCTGATCGATGCGACGGCGGCTCCAATATGTATTATCGCGCCGATTTCTTCCTGGGCGGCGGCTGTCAGCGGCTTCGTGGAGGGTGAGGACGGACTTTCCCTCTTTGTTCATGCGATTCCCTACAATTTCTATGCGATTCTGACGATTGTTATGATGATTGGCATGGTTGTCCTGAAAACAGAGTTCGGCCCCATGGCGACCCATGAGCGCAATGCGAAAAAGGGTGATCTGTATACGACACCTGATCGTCCCTATGCAAATACGGCATCCAACCAGCTTACGGGTGCGAAGGGAACCGTGCTTGATCTGGTTATCCCGATTATCTGTCTGGTCATCTGCTGTGTCATCGGCATGATTTATACGGGCGGCTTTTTTGGGGGAGCGGATTTTGTGACTGCGTTTTCGGGCAGCGATGCGTCGGTGGGTCTGGCGCTTGGCAGCTTTTTCGGTTTTCTTATCACGATCATTTTATATATGGTCAGAAAGGTGCTGAAATTTAACGAGTGTATGGACTGTCTGGCGGATGGCTTTAAGGCGATGGTTCCGGCGATTCTGATTTTGACCTTCGCGTGGACGCTGAAGGCCATGACGGATTCCCTCGGCGCAAAGGAATTTGTGGAGGCTGTCGTAAAGAGCAGTGCCGGAAGCTTCATGAACTTCCTGCCCGCAGTTATTTTCCTGATCGGCTGCTTTCTGGCTTTTGCGACCGGCACCAGCTGGGGAACTTTTGGAATTTTGATTCCGATTGTAGTATCCGCATTTCAGGAGACAAATTACACGCTGATGATTATCTCCATATCGGCCTGTATGGCGGGCGCGGTGTGCGGCGACCACTGCTCGCCGATTTCCGACACGACGATCATGGCATCGGCGGGTGCACAGTGTAACCATGTGAACCATGTGTCGACACAGCTCCCGTATGCGATTGTGGCGGCGGGGGTATCGTTCGTTTCTTATATTATTGCGGGCTTTGTGCAGAATGCATGGATCGTCCTTCCGATTGCGATCGTGCTTATGATTGCGGTGCTGTTTTTGCTAAAGAGCGTGACGTCCTCTGCTGATGAATAAGAAATCCTTAAACGTTAAAAAGCCTTTCCGGGTTGTGGTCCCGAAAAGGCTTTGTGTGTGTCTGATTCACATTGTTTTGCACGGTCGCCGGATAAGGTTGTGTCTGTTAATTTAGAAATCCTTTAGAGTCTCTTTAGCAATTTTATAATTCTTTTAGAAATTCGTCATATGTAGGACACAATTTCCGGGTATAGTATTTACATCAGCAGAGATGCTGAGGCAACAATTCCCTATATAGATGTAACATTTTCATAACTAAACTCCTCGAGAAAGCGGTCGCGAAAGCGGCCGTTTTTTCATCCTACAGATAATTTCTTACATATTTCGATACGATGAATAACAAATGTTTTTCAGGGACGGCGAGGAAGGTGAAATGAGAAGCACATGTTACATACCTTTTGGCGAAATGTCCGTGAGCTTTGCGGGCGTACGATGCCTGGTAAATGTATGGTACATGTATAATGGAAGCAGCCCGACGGCATACTGATTATGACGGAGGCCTGCATGTGCCATGTAATTGCGGGGGAATTTTGAGAGCAAGCAGCATATGCAAAAGGGCGGCCGAAAGTGAATCAGGAGGGAACACTTATGGGAGACGATACGATCAAATTGCTGCGGGAGTGCAACGCTGGTATTAAGATGGGGCTGTCATCGCTGGATGATGTGCTGGAGCATGTGTCAAATGAAAAGCTGCGCAGTCTGCTTTTACAGAGCCATGACACGCACAGCCGGCTGGGTGACGATACTCGTAAATATTTGGAGGAATATCACGATGAGGGCAAGGAGCCTGCGGCGATGGCAAAGATGATGTCCTGGGTCAAGACGAACGTGAAGCTGGGCGGTGAAGATTCCGACCGCGTGGTGGCGGATCTCATTACCGATGGCTGCAACATGGGCGTGAAATCGCTTTACCGTTATCTGCACCAGTATCCGGCGGCGGAGAAGAAGGTGAAATCGCTTGTGATGGATATTATCAAGGCGGAAGATACGCTGGTGAAGGAGATGCGGGATTATCTGTAGCAGAGATTCCTTTCACAGGGAAGGGTTACGCTTGGAAAGAGGAAAAGGAACAGATTGAGGGCGTCGGGGAAATTCGATTTTCCTTGACGCTTTCTTTTGTTTCGACTACAATCAAGATCAGAAAGAAGAATGGAGAATCATTATGCAGGTAACAAATCAGGAAGTAGTGTTAACAATCAGAAAGGTGAATCCGCTCTACACCATCATTTATTTTATGGTTCCGGTGCTTGTCTTTGCGGTGGCTGCGGTGATCGGCATCAACTATGATTTGATCGGAACGGCGGCGGTCGTCTCATTTTTCGGACCGGTGGTCTTTGCTGTTTTGTGGTATTGGATCGGGAACCCGCTGCTTTTTAAGCTGCGCAGGAAAAAATTTGAGAGGGAACTGGATGCCATGGGATTTGTGCGCAGCTACACGTTTTACGGCAGCAGCACGATTACGGTTATTGATGAGCAGAACGCGAATGTTGCGCTTTTGTTTCGGTTTCATCCGTTTCGCCCCTACATATTTCCGGCGGCGCGCGTGAAGAAAGCGTGGACGGACGACGGACGCATGGGCAAGGGATTTATGGAGGGAAGCAGCCAGGTGTCGTTTATCATGGCCATCGGACGAAAAAAGATTCGTGTGTATACGTTCCGTTCCAACCGGAGGTTTACGATGAATTCCGATCAGATCTTGACCGGGATTTCCAAGGCGGATGTGGTTGTGGAGATTTTAAAAAATGCGCATGACAGGAGCCTGGAGTACGGCCATAATGAGAAATACGAATGAGAAGCAACCGTTCAGACGGGGCAACTTGTCTGAGCGGCTGCAATGAGAACCGGCGGATTTGTGCGGCGGGCCTTTGGGTATATAGTTCAGGGAGCCGCTGCGTCCAGAGTAAAGGAGCGGTGAATTTGTATGGCGTTTTTCAAAAGGATGCGGGTAAAATTTCACGATGACTGGTGCGAGGACTGTCTGGAAAAGATGCAGCTGGTAAAAAAACAGCTTTTTTACATGCCCCAGAGCGTAGGGCATTATATCCGTCATGAGGATGCCGCATATTATGTGAAAAATCTGATTCCTGTGGAGAAGAAAGCGGACATTCCGACAGGTATGTATGCGTGCGGAATGTACGTGTACCGGTGTATGCAGTGCGGCGTGCGCTATGTAAAGCTCACGCCGTTTCTTCCGGTGCGCGGCGAGGAAAAAAATGAGCTTCCGCTGATGTTTATGAAGGGTGAGTTGAATGAGCTTTTGGAGAGCATTTGACAGAATCTTGAATTTGGAGGAAATGGTATGAGGCGGTTACTGATTCGGCGGGTGTCTACGGATAAAAGCAGGGCAGAAGGGGCAAAGACCGTGACGGTATCCAAAGGGCTTCGGAAGGTGTTTTTTGCCATGCTGGCCGCACTGTTTCTCGCGGCGAATGCCGGTTGCGGCAGTGCGGCGGGAGAAGGCGGCTTGTCCGGGCAGCTTACGGAGAATGCGTCGGGAGAAGGCGGCTCGTCCGGGCAGCTTACGGAGAATGCGTCGGGGGAAAGTGGCTCGTCCGGGCAGCTTACGGGCAATACTGCGGAGGGAATCTCACTTGAACAGATTCCTGCATATGAGGGAGATGTCTGCGTCACTATAAATGGAAATGTGCCGTATTTTACCGAGGAAGACTGTTCCGAGGAGCCGTTTGAACTGTACAGTGATTTTGATGCGCTGGGGCGCTGCGGCGCGGCTTTTGCGAATATTTGCCAGGAGATCATGCCTGCCGGGGAGCGCGGGCCTATCGGTAATGTGCGGCCGAGCGGATGGCATACGGTCAAATACGACAGTGTGGACGGCAACTATCTCTATAACCGCTGTCATTTGATCGGATATCAGCTGGCGGGGGAGAACGCGAACGAGCGGAATCTGATCACGGGGACGCGGTATCTGAATACAGAAGGCATGCTTCCTTTTGAAAATCAGGTGGCGGATTACGTGAAGGAGACGGGTAACCATGTGCTCTACCGGGTAACGCCGATGTTTGAGGATGATAATCTGGTGGCGGACGGGGTGCTCATGGAAGCGTGGTCTGTGGAGGACGACGGTGCGGGTGTTTGTTTCAATGTTTTTGTGTACAATGTTCAGCCGGGCATCGGCATCGACTTTGCGACAGGCGAGAGCTGGAAGGAGGATGAGCGTGCTTTCTCGGCGAGCGGGGACAAGGAGGTGGGCGCGCACAAAGCGGAGTATGTTTTGAATACGAACACGATGAAGTTTCATGATCCGGCGTGTTCGAGTGTCAGTCAGATGTCCGACGACAACAAACAGGAGTATAAAGGGACGCGGGAGGCGCTGATAGAGAAGGGATATGAGCCGTGCGGGCAGTGCCGCCCGTGATGTGGAGTGGTGGTTTCGGGTGGGCAGCATTTACGCTGTGCCTGATGATTTTGTGAGAGCAGTGCCGCCTGTGATGTGGTGTGGTGGTTTTGCGAGAGCAGTGCCGCCCGCGATGTGGAGTGGTG
>CASCGD010000091.1 GCA_949132985.1 uncultured Lachnospiraceae bacterium | reverse complement strand
CTGGAGCAAATCTGTTTCTATCATACAGGTTTGCTCCAGTTTTGTATAGGTACGAACTATCTACCGTATACGCGGTTTATTCTAATTTTATAGGAACTCATTTTTTATCGTTTACTAAAAAGGAGCTTCCGCTTCCAGGCTTCTGCCTTTCACGAAAACTCCTTTTTTATAGAATTTTAATTACATAAGAATTAATTGTTTCCAACTGTTACTGTCAACTGGTAATCCTTAGAAGAACCATCTTCGGTAGTAGCAGTAATCTTTAATACATATTTACCTGCCTTTGTAAATTGTACCTTTGCGCTGTTTAATCCACCGGAGGTAATGGTATATCCGTCTGAAGGTGTATCTGCCCCTAAAGAAACAAGGCGGATATCATATTTAACAGAAGTTGCATCCGCATCTGAAGCAGTTGCATCTATACCATACTGATTCTTAAATTCAAAGCCGCTAACAAAATTATCCGCATTAAGTACTGCTGCAGAGCCCGAAATACTAAGAGCTGCCTCGCTTGCACCCTTTGCTTTTGTTACCTTAAACAACTTCTCGTCTGCTCTGGATACCTCAAATTCTTTTGTGATCTGGGTCTCAATATTTGTATTGGAAGAATCCCATGTCGTTACCTGAACCGTAACCTTTGCAGTCTTTGTCTTAACGTTCTTTGCATCGTCATCTGTGGTAAAGGAATTGTTTTCACACTTTACAATCTCATACTGACTTGCAGGAATCTCTGTTTCGGTTCCGCCTACCTTTGCAACAACCTTAAGTTTAGCCTTCAATGCTGCACCAGATGCATCTGCTGCCTTTACTGCAAATCCATCATTAACAGATTTGATTTCCAAGCCACTTGCTTCCACACCTGCCGTATCAAATACAGAAATAGTGAACTTTGCATCGTAGTTAGATGAGCTGGCAGTTACCGTTTTAGTTGCGTCATAGTTATACTTCATATAAACAGTAGCAGTTCCAACTGCAACCGGAGTAGCTGTGATCGCTTTACCAGTCACGGAAACATTAATAGCACCGTTTGTAGCTACATAAATGGCTGTACCTGTTACCTGGTTCGCTGTAGTATCAAAGATTGCATCATTGAATGCATCCTCACCATCTACAACTTTATTAGAATACTGATCTGCCAAAATCAACTTAGAGGATTTGATCACAAGTGATTTTGCCGTATCCTTGCTGGAAATAGATGTTGTCTGATCTGCTGCAACACCAAGTACACTCTTCGCATATCTAGTCTGATATACGGTAAAGGTAAAGGTCTTTACAAGATACTCACCACCAACCTGAGAATTAGCCGTAACAGTTAAAACTGCAGGCTGAGAAGCCTTGTCAGTGCCAGCCTGCTCCGGTGATGCCGTAGGCTTATAAATCATTTTTGCAGAACCGTCTTTGTTCTTCTCAATACGTAAACCAGGTGCGTTAGCAAAGCCAAGCAGGTTCGAAAGAACTGCATAGCTTGTTACGCTCTTTCCATCAGCATCAATTGCTTCAAAGCTCAACTCGTTGTCCTGTTTTGCATAAACACCGTTATCAGCAGTAATATTTAAGCTCTTGATTATAACGTTCTTTACAACAGTAATGGTAGTTGTTGTCAGCAAGCCCTTAAACGGATTTACAATTGTAAGAGTCGCATCGCCAGCTACAGCTTTAGTTTTACCGTTATTTCCTTCTAACGGAATCGCAATATAATCTACACCATCCAAAGTTCTGGTTGTATAATCAATCTTCTGCCCGTTTAATTTAATAGCCAGATTTGTCAGGCCGCCTGCGAGAGAGGCGTTCACATCCTTAAACTCGTCTGCGCTCATTGCATAGCCGTACTGATCTTTTGCAGTCAGTAAAAGCTCATAATCAGCAATTGCATCACCCTCGGTGATATTCTTTAACGTTGCAGAATTTTTGTGATAGGTTCCTGCAACTTCAACTGTAGATGCGGTAGCTGCTGAGTTATAAGAGATCTCTTTTGTAGCAGTAACACCCATATCGCCAACAAGGACAACCGTTCCCTTTGTTCCAATAATTGCGAGCATCGGGCTGATGTCTGTTACTTCAATGACACCCTCCGCTGTAGCAGTTGCAGGCTTTACAGGTTTCTGATTTGCAACAGTACCAAAGGAGCAGGTTACAGTAGGCTCAGTGCTTACCATCTTCTCACCATACTGATTCAATGCTGCAAACTTAATCGTACCGGTAGTGGTAGCTGTAGTACTCTTAGCTACGATATAATCAGCAATTTCAAAAGAAGTCAGTGTCTCGTCCTTCTCAACATTAACGTTTGCAGTAAGTGCCGTAGCCTCAAGGCCCTCAAGCGTTACAGTATATTCGCCTGCCGTCAGCTTTGCATCCATCGCAATAACGATCTTGGAACCGTCAACCGTAAACTTGGACTCTCTCGCAGCAGTGCCTTTTTTAACAACTGCAGAAACAGATGCCGCATTTGCAACCGCCTTATTCAACTCAACCGTAATAGTCTTAACGCCAGTAGCCGTAGCGGAATTGATCTTATATGCCTCATCCGGCTTCTCAGCCTCTTTTACGACAGCTTTCGTGGTTACCTTGGTCAGCTTCTTGGTCTTGTTGTTCTTGAATGTAATTACTACATTCGTAGACTTGGTAGCTGCCTTACCAGTTAACTTGATAGACTTCTTGCCGCTGTTTACCTTAGCAGTCACCTTAGTCTTTCCAGCTGCGCTTAATTTGATCTTGGAAATCTTATAAGATTTCTGTGTCGCTGCTGTAGCCTGATAATTCTTCGACTGGCCAACTTTAATGGTCATCTTTGAAGATTTCATAGCAGGCTTTGCTGCTGCAGCTGCGGTTGTTACATTTGTAGCAGCTGACAGTGAGAACGCCATCGCCAAAGACAAGCCGGTAGCAAGCGCTCTCGTCATGAAACTCTTTTTCATGTCCTTTTTCCTCCTTAAATTTTGTCATACTTTCGTATGATGTTTATTTTGTCATCTTAGTATACAATATCCTCAGCGAATTGTCCATACCTTATGTCAAATTTACGAAAAAGATTGGAACAACTCATCGCCACTTCCCACAAAAGATACTGTTTCCTGTCTGACACTATATATTTACGATGGCACCGTTTAAAAAAGTGGGGTCGGAAGAAAATTTTTTTCAAAATTTATAATTTTTCTTCCTGATCAGTCAAAAACCCCGGAAATCCGGGGTTTTTCCGCCGCAACATCACATCAATTACCGTTGTGCCGGCTCGCAGGTGCATGAATTTCCCTCTATCACCTTGCAGGTCTCAGCGGCCTTGAGGGATATGCCGGGCCTTCGGCGCATAAGCCGCCGGAGCGCCGGCACGATACCATGACACGAATATCACCATAACGCCGATGCTTCGGCGCATATGTTTCCTGCATCCCGGTGAATTCCAAGGCATCAGTAATCCAGCAGGGGCTTGATATAGTCGTCTCTCAGGCTGTAGCCATAGTTTACGCCGGTGGCCCAGCCTGCGCCCGTCGGGTTCTCATGTACCCCGAGCCACTCCACGTAGGGTGCCGAATTTCTCTTTACATAGGAGAACCGGGGGTCTACGCACTCCTTATTCAGGGGTTCCGTGCTGGCATATGCCTTCAGATGCTGTACCTGCGCACGGATTCCGGTCTCCACATCAGGAAAGGACGCTCCATTAACGCCTCCGGTGGCGCCGATGCCTGCAAAATTGCACTGCTCCGGCTCCACATCACCGCCAAAGCGCAGAAATCCGGTCTCCTTACATACCTGCGCAAACACAACTTCTGCTTTTACGCCCTCCGCAACTGCCTCGTCATAGACGATTTCGCAGAAATCCTTAAGGGCAGGCGCACCATACTCGCTGTAAATGTTCTCCGGATAGCTGCCGCCACGCGCTTTGAAAAAGGCTGCCATTTTTGATGCGCTCGTACTGCTCTTTCCCATAATCCCGTAGCCTGCCACCGCACTTTTGACATTGGATGCATCGGACCAGGCAGTTCCCGCGGAGTTATGCACATATGCTTTTACCTTATAATAATAGGTGGTTCCTGCCTGATTTTCACTCTCGTCTATATAATCCAGCGTATCCGCTCCTTTGACGGTAGCCACCTTTTGGAATCCGCTGCTCTTTTTCGTGCTGCGGTAAAGTCGATAGCCCACCGCACCGGACACCTTTGTCCAGGCGAGATAAATTCCGGGCCTGCTCTGCGTAATTCTCGTAGAGGTCAGCTGCGGTGTCTGAATGTTGCGCACACCCATGCTTTCTACGTAACCCGTAGAACCGTTGACCGGAGCCTTCTTGTTATAAGCATTGACTTTATAGTAATAGGTCATGCCGCGCTCTACATTTTTATCCAGATAATAGCTCTGGGTATCCTTCTTGATCGTTGCCACGGTCTTGTAAGTACCGTTCTCACTCGCTGCCCGCTGCACAACATAATAGGACGCTCCGGGCGATTTTGTCCATACAACTTTCACATAGCCATCGTCCCTGACATCCAGCCGCTTCATCTGCGGCGCTTTCAGCATCGTCGCTTTCACGACGGCTGAACATTTTCCGAAACCTTCATTATTATAAAGCGTATGGATTGTGCGCACTTTATAGTCGTAGGTATTTCCCGGAACGACCGTCTTGTCGTTGTAAGCGCCTTTGGCGGGATCCGCCACGGTTGCGATGCGCTTGTAGGAGCCGCCGTTTTCACTGCGGTAAAGGGCGTATCCGCCTGCATCCTTATAGGGTTTCCAGCTCACTTTAAAATAGCCGGCTGCCGCCTGTTTCACCTCGGTAATCTTTGTCCCACCGATCGTGTAGCCGTTTATGATCTTTGAATACTCGCTGTAAAAGGTGATGCCGCCTGCGCTGCTGTAAGCCCGGACCTTATAATAATATTTCTTTCCAAGCTCTGCGTTCGAGTCAATATACGTCGTGTTCTCGCTGCCCTGTACCTTTGCGATACGCGTATAAGTCCCGTTTTTTGTCTCGGAGCGATACACAAGGTAACCCTTTGCCTGCTCCTGCTCATCCCAGGTCACCTCAAGCGACTTCTGATTGCGGGCACGCAGCGTAACTGCTGGCGCCACAAGTCCGTTGTACGTAAGATCATAATACTCCGCAATCCCCTCTGCATCCGCCTTCGCCAGCTTTTTCAGCTTGGCGTCGCTGCCCAGATAGTTCTTGCGGTCTGCTGCACATGACACAAAGGCATGCTCCACAATGATTCCGGCAAGCCCCTGCAGCTTGGCATTTCGTATCACTCCGTAATAATCCGCAATGCTGTCGTCACTGTAGGTGTTTCCGGTTTCGGAGTCCCGTGTGCGCACACCCAGATCCGGAAGTCCTAAGGCTGTGAGCTTTCCCAAAATTGCCGTCGAAAGCCCTTTTCCCTCTTTGCTGAGGCTCGGACGGTAACTGCTGTTCGGGTAAAATACCATACTGCCGCTGGTCTCCAGATTGGAGGATGCGTTATTATGAATACTGATAAATACGTCTGCGTTATTTGCAACGGAACGTTTTACCCGCTCACTCAAGTCCAGATAAGTATCCGTGCTGCGCGTCAGATAGACCTGTACGCCCGCATACTCTTCCAGATATGTCTTGAGATACTTTGCAATTTTCAGATTCAGCGTTTTTTCCTGCATACCGTCATAGGTTGCCCCGCCGTCCGTGCCTCCGTGCCCGGCATCGATGGCTACAACCAGATCGCCGTTTGACGCCGCATAAGGTACTGCCCCGTCCGTTTCTGCAATATCCGGCAGGTCCGATCCGGTGCTCTCCTCGTCTGCCGCATCAATAATTCCAAGTTTTTGCAGTGATATTGTTCCGGCTTTGGCCTGTACCGGTATAAAACCTTCCGGAATCGCCGTCGCCAGCACTGCCGCCGTTAAAAATCCCGCCAACAGTGATTTCATGGTACGTTTTTTCATACTGGTTCCTTTCTCGTGCTTAGTTCTCTTTTTGCATTCCTGTACCCGTGAGCCAAATCATTCGACTGCAAATATACCCCCGGGCTAAAAGCACCCCGGCCAATGACCGGACCGCACACTATATATATACGAAAAATTTGACGAAATTTTGAGGGTTGGACAGCTATATCTGAAAACCTGAAGGCGGTTTCATGACCATATGCAATAAAAAATACGAATTTATGAGGTGATACTATGTTAGCAGTAAAGAGCATGGATGTGTGTGAAAACTTTAAAGAATGGTGCAATAAAGTCATAAACGGTGAAACGTTTATTGTGTCAAAGCCCAAAAATGAAAATATTTCGATTGTATATTACTATTCACGGCTCGCAAGCCGCTCATAGTAACGATTCGGATATTCCAGATGGATTGACGGCCAAAACCGTCTGGTGTATGTTATTGACGAATTACAAAAAATTTAAATTTTATCCTGCAAGGGGCATATGCTATTACTCCGGCGGTTCAATATCGACGTTTTTACTTGCCTAAATTTCCATCTGCTGCGTTGTCATCCGTTGACGCAGCCCCGCTGCGCCTCCTTCTTTTTCCTTGCAGATGAAACATGGTTCTGCGTAAAATTCGCCGACAGTTAACCGCCGGAGTAATAGCTAAAACGCTACTTCTAAAAATATCAGGGGGAGGAGAGCTCAACCATCAACTGTAAGATGAGCAAATCACGTATACATGAACCGGTTCGTCTCACAGTCAATGGTCCGTGCGTTGTTACGTCGCCCTTTGCATCGCTTTATTTTCGAATGCATGTTCCCGTAAGTTCCGGCTTTCCACTGCCCAGCTTCGTGATCACCACCTTGCGGATCGCGGAATCTCCAATAAAATCCACTGCCGCCTGTATTTTCGGCAAAATGGTTCCCTCCTCAAATTCTCCTGCTGTGATATAGTCTTTTGCCTGTGCAGCGCTCATCTGCTCAATCACTTTCTGATCAGGCTTTCCATAATTCAGGTATACATAATCCTCGCCGGTCAGAATAATCAGCTCGTCCGCATCCAAAAGCTGCGCCAGCCTTCCCGCCGCCAGATCCTTCTCGATAACCGCACTTGCGCCCTGAAGGTTGTTGGCCTGGGGCAGAACAGGAATTCCACCGCCGCCGCAGGCAATGACAACCTGATCCGCGTCCACCAGCGCACGAATGGAATCGATCTCCACAATATCGATCGGCTTTGGTGCCGCCACAATTCTGCGATAGCCGCCTTCCACCTCTGTGACATAGTTTCCCTTTTTCTCTTCCGCGTCGGCATCCTCCCGGTCCATCACGCGTCCGACGACCTTCGTTGGATTGTAGAAAGCTTCGTCGTAGGGATCTACCGTCATCTGCGTCAAAACCGTCGCAACAGGCTTGTAAATGCCCCGGTTCAAAAGCTCCGTGCGGATCGCATTTTGAAGGTCGTAGCCGATATAGCCCTGGCTCATCGCCGAGCACACGCTCATCGGAGTCGCCGTGTACTCGGGATAGAGCCGCGCAAATTCCGACATAGCCATATGTATCATCCCCACCTGCGGGCCGTTACTGTGGGTGATAACCACCTGAGCGTCCCCGCCGATAAGATCCGCCACCGCCTTTGCCGTCCGCCTGGTGGCTATTTTCTGTTCCGGCAGGGTCGTTCCCAATGCCTCATGCCCAAGCGCAATGACTATTTTTCTTTTTTTCATGTGAGTATTCCTCCGTGGAAAATGCATATCAAAGTAAGATATGAAATAACGGTTTACAAACAAAAACGAAAATGATATAATAACAACCAGAAAAGGAGCAACCGCCCATATCTTGCACCATGGGTACAAAGTGGTTAGCCTATAGCAAAAAAGCCTGCTTGTAACCGGCTAAGTTGACAAGGCAGGCTTTTTTATTTTCGTTTATTACTCCTGTCTATGTAGGTAAGCAGTGCGACCAGAAAAGTACCGCCCAAAAATAGCAGGCTCAATACCTCATAAGTACTCATGCGCACCACCTCCCTTCTTCCGGTATTTCCCATGATGGGATCATGCGGAATCGCATCAGCGACGACCGCCGCTTTCAGAAGTGAGGGAGGCTACCACCTTGTAACTCGGTTGTTCCTTGATACGTATTCTATCACGTTCTCCTAAAATTGGCAATCACAGAATAAACCGGCTGCCGCTCACAGGACGGACGACAGGTTCCTATAAGCAGCTTCCCTTCCATGGAAACTAATGAAATGGCAAACATGACCACAAAAAAAGACAGAACCGCGTCATCGGCTCTGCCCTTTTTATGCGCAGGGGAAAATCTTCCCTGCTCGATTGCAAATGCTCAAATCATTGATCAGTCCTTACTTCCAAGCGTAACATCCAGCTCATGCTCTACATACTGGCCGTTATCCGTACGGCAGATCGTGATCTTAACCTTCGTCCCGGCCGCGCGGTACTGCATGAGATCGTTGATCTCCTCCATCGTTGCCACACTGTTTCCGTCGAACTCGGTGATAATGTCGCCCTGCTGGATACCTGCTTTTTCTGCGGCGCTGCCCTCATAGACCTTTGCCACATAGATGCCAGAGGGTACGTTGTAGGACTCGGATACGGATTTGTCTACGCCGAAGCCGTTGACGCCGAGAAACGCCGCCTTCTCCTCCGTCACTTTTTCCCGTGTGATCAGCTCGTCGATGATGGGAGCCGCAATGGTCATGGGAATCGCAAAGCCTACTCCGTCCACATAGTCCCCACCGATCTTTGAGGAATTGATGCCGATCACCTCGCCCTTCACATTTAAGAGCGCTCCGCCGGAATTTCCGGGGTTGATGCTGGCATCGGTCTGTGTCAGTGTGTTTGTATAGGATTCTCCGGTAGTGCTGTCCTGCGCGGTGACCTCCCGCTCAAGAGCACTGATGATACCGCTGGTAACAGACTGCCCGTAGCCCAACGCGTTTCCGATGGCGATGACCGGCTGACCGACCTTTTCTTTGCCCTCTTCGTTGATGGTCGCTACCTGAATCACAGATTTTGTTTCCTGCTCAATATCATTTTTTGCCACCTTCACAACTGCTAGATCATTTCCTGGACTGGTGCCTTTCACATCTGCCGCCGCCGTATTGCCATCGCAGAACTGCACGGTCAGTGTCGTCGCGCCGTCCACAACGTGATTGTTGGTGGCAATATACAGATAGTCGTCATCCTCGCTGACAATGATGCCGCTGCCCGCATAATCCTCCTGTTGCGAATAGGTCTGCCCGAAAAATGTGTGGTACTCACGCTCGGTCATGTTTGTGATGGCCACAATGGAGGGCATCGTCATTTCCACGATATCGGATACGTCCGACACAACTTTTGTCCCATCTATATAGGCTGGCATCTGCTGCTCATCCTCGTCCTTCGGAACGGTTGTGAGCGCCGAGGGCTGCTGGTTTTCACTGGCAACCACCTGCTCCTTCTGAGGCATAAAATAACTCACTCCTCCGAACACACCGCCGGCCACCAGCCCGAAGACTGCTGCCAGGCACGCGCATTTCGCAACCGTCGCGCCAAATCCATGCTTTTTCTTCGGCTTTGCTTTTTTGCTTTCCGCCTGAGCCTGCGCCATCGTCCTGCGCTCATAAGGACTGTAATAGCGGTCGTGGGACTGTTCCTCCTGCTCTCTCCGATAGGAACCGTAAATGTTCTGGGATGTATGAGATGCATCGTTCTCGGTTCCGGTGTAGCCATAGCTGTTGTCCTGCGGGTTTACAGGATAAGCAGAATCGCCGCTGTAGGTATTTTGGAAATTTTCGTTGTCTCTGTTGTAGTTATCCATATCCATCTTCCTCTCTTCTCTGTATTGTTCTTAACAGTCCTGATGCCGCATACACCGTTCATGCGGGCCGCGCCGTCTGGACTGTTATGTTCGTTTTGATGTTACTTAGTCTACCGGGAAGATGTGACCGTTTTGTGTCTTAAATTTGTAGAATTTTTGTTTTTTACTATTCCACCGTCACCGATTTCGCCAGATTTCTCGGCTTATCCACATCGCACCCCTTACCCACAGATACATAGTAGGCAAACAGCTGCAGCGGTATGATCGCCAGAGAATTGGTAAAATATTTGTTCGTCTGCGGAAGGTAAATCACATAGTCCGCCGTCTTCTCGATCTCCGTGTTATCCTCATTTGTGACGGCGAGTACAACCGCCCCGCGGGAACGCACCTCCACGATATTGCTCATGGTCTTTTTATAGAGCGCTTTCTGCGTCAGCAGGGATGTCACGAGGGTGCCCTCCTCGATGAGGGAGATTGTTCCGTGCTTCAGCTCTCCCGCCGCATAAGCCTCCGAGTGAACGTAGGAAATCTCCTTTAATTTCAGTGAACCCTCCAAACCGATGGCATAGTCGATTCCGCGCCCGATAAAAAATACATCCTTCGCGCCCACATATCGGTTTGCAATCTTCTGAATATGCTCCTTGTTTGCGAGAAGCATCTCAATCTGCGCGGGAATCGCCTTGAGCTCCGTGATCATATCGGCCATCTTTTCGTCTGTGACCATATCCTTTGCCCTGGCGAAATATATTGCCAGAAGATAGAGAGCGATGAGCTGCGCCGAGTACGCCTTGGTCGTGGCAACCGCAATTTCCGGTCCCGCCCACGTATACATCACCCGGTCCGCCTCCCGGGCGATAGAGCTTCCCACGACATTTACAATGCCAAGGGTCAGAATACCCTGTTCCTTTGCCTCCCGAAGTGCCGCCAGCGAATCTGCGGTTTCTCCTGACTGGCTGGTAACAATCACCAGATCCTCCGGGCTTAAAATCGGATCCCGGTATCGGAACTCGCTCGCCAGATCTACCTCCACCGGAATGCGCGCCAATCCCTCCAGTATATATTTTGCCGTGACCCCGGTGTGGTAGGCACTGCCGCAGGCCACGATATGAATCCGGTTGATATGCCTGATCTCTTCCGCGCTCATGCCAAGCTCTTCGATAACAATCTCGTTGTTCTTAATGCGGGGGCTTAACGTGTCGCGCACGGTCTTCGGCTGCTCGTACATTTCCTTTAACATGAAATGCTCATAACCGCCCTTCTCCGCCGCATTGATATCCCACTCGATTGCCTTGCTCTCCTTCGCGATCGGCTCGCCGTCACTGTTGAAAAACTCAATCGCTTCCTCCGTGAGGCAGGCAATCTCCTCATTTTCAATAAAATAGACATCCCGTGTATATCGGAGCACTGCCGGCACATCCGATGCTATCAGGTTTCCATCCTCCGATTTTCCAACGATCAGCGGCGAATCCTTGCGCAGGGCATAAACCTTGTCGGGGCATTCCGCGAATATAATTCCAAGGGCGTAGGAACCCTCCACCCGGTGCATAATCTTTGTGATCGTGTCAATGATGTCCCCTGATGTCTTCTTATAATAGTAGTCCAGAAGGTGAGCAACGACCTCCGTATCGGTGTCCGATACAAACCGGTAACCGCGATCAAGCAGCTTCTTTTTCAGCTTGATATAGTTCTCAATGATGCCGTTGTGCACCACCGCAATGCTCTTCGTCTCGTTGAAATGCGGATGCGCGTTTGTATCATTCGGCTCGCCGTGGGTCGCCCAGCGCGTATGGCCGATGCCGACGGTACCGGGCATGGTGCTCCCGTCATGGGTCAGCTCACTCAAAACCTTGAGACGTCCGGTGCTCTTTTGTATATTGATCGCACTTCCGTCATAGATTGCCAGCCCGGCAGAG
Organism: uncultured Lachnospiraceae bacterium; assembly: GCA_949132985.1. Taxonomy (GTDB): domain Bacteria; phylum Bacillota; class Clostridia; order Lachnospirales; family Lachnospiraceae; genus W0P33-017. Next base: position 1,569 of record CASCGD010000091.1, on the reverse strand, counting down.
TCATACCCGCGGTACTCCAGCTTTGAAAGGCCGTCGAGCAAAATGGGGGCTGCCTGGCGCTTGCCGATATATCCTACGATTCCACACATAATTTTTACTCCTTGTCAATATCATAACCGATCAGAGCCAAGCGAGAAATTCCTGCGGATTTTCTCGTTTTGACGCATCTGCCAAAGAAATCTGCAAAAATACAGCCATTCATGCAAGCATGATGCCTGTATTAGATGCAGATTACCCTTGCTCTGAACGTTACCTGAAGTTATCACTCTCGATCGTTCCGCCCTGTACGGCCTCCGGGTGATCCCCCTGCTCAAGACCGATTCCGTAGTTATTTTTAATCAGATTGCTGTAGTTCACCACGGTCGCCGAGGGCACATAAGCCGTGTCATTGTACAGGTAGCGGTGCAGCGCACGCACATTGTTCTCCAGATCTGCACAAATTACCACGTCTCCCTTGTTTCCGCCAAGGCTCATGGGATACTTGCTGAAAGGAAATCCCGTGGAATCTGTCAGCTCGTAGCTGAACATACTCGATGCCAGACGGATCAGATCCGTGTTGGAATAGCTCGTATAAATCTCAGGGAATACCTTGTTGATAATCTCGTTGATCGTGAGAATATCCGCCTTTTTCGCCTTCTTTACAATCTCGTTGATCACCTCTCGCTGCCGCTCGGCCCGCGCAAAATCGCTGCCTGCCGTTGAACGGATACGCGCATACGCCGTAGCCTGCGTACCGTTTAACGTCTGCAGTCCGGTGGTTGTCAGATGAACTGCCTGGTCGCCGGTTGCCCTGGCTGTCGTGTCAATGTGATGATTGATATATTTCAGCTCCGCAGCGTCCACATCGATTTCCACTCCGCCCAGCATATTTACTACGTCCGTCACCACCTTGAAGTCCACAGTGAGAAAGTTTTCAATATCCAGATCCAGACTCGCATTGAGCATACGGATCGACTGTTCAACTCCTCCAAGCGCAAAGGCACGGTTCGCCTTGTGAAAATTCGGCGACGTCTCCCGAGTTACATCTGTATCTAAAAAGGTATCGCGGTACACGGACACCAGCCGAACCTCCTTCGTGTCATTGTTGATACTCGCAACCATGATCACGTCGGAGTTTCCGGAATCAGCATGGCCGTTAAAATAGTTATCCACGCCAAAAAGCGCTATGTCCTCATAGCCCTTTAAAATATCTTTCGTCTCGTCGTCCATGTCGTCGTTGATGCTCAGATCACCCGGCTCCAGACTCGCTTGCGGTGCCTTCTCTATCTTATTCAACGCCTGCCATACATATAACGCGCCAAGCACAATCAGCAGTACAAAAACCTCTACCACAAATAGAATCAGCTTCCGCTTTCTTCTCTTTTTCTTCAAACGCAGCTTCTGCTCTTTTGGACTCAGCTCAGTCTCCTTTTGTCTTCTGCTCATTCCTTTTACCTTCTTCTTACATATTATTAAACATTTTCCCTATAAATACGCATACTAAACGGTTCAAGTATAGACTAAATTCGACGCTATGTCAATCAGGTATTTGGGATCTCAGCGGTGAGGAATAAATTTTATTATTCCGAT
>CASCGD010000090.1 GCA_949132985.1 uncultured Lachnospiraceae bacterium | reverse complement strand
CCTCCGGCAATAATAGCCGCTTTATTTCATTTATTATTTGAGTGGGAATATCTTTATCCATTGTCATCAACTTGCTGTACATCCGTACTCCGTGATATGCAAATATAATTACATTGAAAATTGATTCTGGGTTAACTGAATTAAATTCTTTCGTATCTATTCCATAGTTAATAAGCTCGATCTCCGATTCTGAGATCTCCGATTCTGAAAAATTTTTCCTTGCATTTCCTATTATGAAGTGTTACACTGATTAAAGTTGAATATTGTGCTAGATGTAAAAGTGGGTTGAAAAAACCCACTTTTCTTTATGATGTGCTGGGTCGCACAGGGGAAATTTGTCCCGCACGAACGGGCAGGAGGGGCTTTCCTGCCCGATGAACAGGAGAGAGAAGGTGAAAATATGTCAAAAAGGCAGGACTATGAGGCACGGACGGAGGCTCTAATACTCCCGATTCTGGAAAAAAACGGCTTTGAGCTTTACGATATCGAGTATGTGAAGGAGGGCGGTACGTATTACCTGAGAGCGTACATTGACAAGCCGGGAGGGATCACCGTGAACGACTGTGAAGCGGTGGCACGGGAAATGAACCCGATTTTGGACGAAAAGGACTTTATACCGGATTCCTATGTATTTGAGGTCAGCTCACCGGGGTTGGGACGGCCATTGAAAAAAGAAAAGCATCTGGCAAAGAGCATCGGCGAACAGGTTGAGATACACACGTTTCGACCGGTCAATCATGAAAAACAGTTTCACGGCTGTCTAAAGAGCTTTGATGCGGACCGGATCATCATCGTGGATGAAGAAAATGCAGAACTTACTTTTGCCAGAGCAGATGTTGCCTTGATTCGCCTGGCACTAGATTTTTAGGAGGAAAAAGGAAAAATGAAGAATGAATTATTAGAGGCACTCACGATTTTGGAGCAGGAGAAAAATATCAGCAAGGACACACTGATCGAAGCGATTGAAAATTCGCTGGTGACTGCATGCAAAAACCATTTTGGCAAATCTGATAATGTGAAAGTAGATATGGACCCCGAGACGTGCGAATATCATGTATATCAGGCAAAAACAGTTGTGGAAGCGGTGGAGGATCCGGTGATGGAGGTGAGTCTTGCAGGTGCAAGGATTATCGACTCCAAATATGAGCTGGGTGATATCGTTAATTTTGAGGTCAAATCACAGGAGTTTGGGCGGATCGCGACACAGAACGCGAAAAATGTTATTCTGCAGAAAATTCGCGAGGAGGAGCGCAAGGTTTTATTCAGCGAGTTTTACAGCAAGGAAAAAGATATTGTAACCGGTATCGTTCAGCGTAACATTGGCAGGAACGTCAGCATCAATCTTGGCAAGGTTGATGCCATCCTCACTGAAAACGAACAGGTGCGGGGCGAGATATTTAAGCCGACAGAGCGTATCAAGCTCTATATTTTAGAAGTGAAATCCACGCCGAAAGGGCCGAAAATATTAGTGTCCAGAACACACCCCGAGCTGGTGAAGCGTCTCTTTGAATCTGAGGTAACCGAGGTGAAGGACGGCATCGTTGAGATCAGGAGCATCGCAAGGGAGGCGGGAAGCAGGACAAAAATTGCTGTTTACTCCAATGATCCGGATGTGGATGCGGTGGGTGCATGCGTTGGTATGAACGGTGCCAGAGTCAACGCCATCGTAAACGAGCTGCGGGGTGAGAAGATCGATATCATAAACTGGAACGAAAATCCTGCAATGCTCATTGAAAATGCGTTAAGTCCTGCAAAGGTGATCTCAGTTATCGCGGACGCGGAGGAAAAAAGCGCGAAGGTAGTTGTCCCCGATTACCAGTTATCGCTCGCTATCGGAAAGGAAGGACAGAATGCGCGGCTGGCGGCGCGTCTGACCGGCTTTAAGATCGATATCAAATCCGAGACTCAGGCCAGGGAAGCCGGTGACTTCATGGATTATGAGAATGATTATGAAGACGAGGAATACTACGAGGATGAGTATTACGAGGACGGCGGCTACTATGGCGACGATGCCTATGAGCGCGGCGAGTACGCGGAGGGTGAATACGCGCAAGGCGAGTACGCTGAGGCTGAATACGCGCAAGGTGAGTATGCGGAGGCTGAATACGCAGAAGGTGAGTATGCGGAAGGTGAATACGCACAAAGCGAGTACGCAGAAGGTGAGTATGCGGAAGATGGTTACGCAGAAGGCGGGTATGCGGAAGACGGTTACGCAGAAGGTGAGTATATGGAAGGCGAATATTCCGGGGAGGGAGACGGCGCCGCTGATGCTTACGCGGAGGACGCAGAAAACCCGGATCATACTGAGACAGAAGGTGGCGGTGCAGATGAAACATACACAGACGAGCGGTAAAAAGTCTCCGCTGAGGCAGTGTGTGGGCTGTGGCGGAATGAAGGAAAAGCGGTCCATGTACCGCGTGATCAAAACGCCGGAGGGCGAGCTTTTGATCGATACCACCGGGCGGAAGAACGGAAGAGGCGCTTACCTTTGCCCCAATGAGGATTGTTTTTTACGTGCGGCAAAATCCAAAGGGCTTGAGCGATCCTTGAAAATGCGGATTCCGCCGGAGGTATATGAGTCTTTGGAAGAGGAATTGAGACAAAATCATGAACAGTGAACGTGACCATCAAGAAAAAAAGAAACCTGACAGAGTATTATCCATGCTTAGTATTGCGGCCAAGGCCGGGCGCATTGCAAGCGGTGAGTTCGCCACGGAGACGGCTGTGAAATCCGGGAAGGCATATCTGGTGCTCACTGCAGCGGACGCATCGGAGAACACGGCGAAAAAGTTTCGTGATATGACAGCGTTTTACGGAGTGTCGTACAGAGTTTACGGAGACAAGGGAACGCTGGGGGGCTGCATCGGAAAGGATTACCGTTCTTCTCTGGCGGTAACTGATGAACGGCTGGCGCATGCAGTGATGAAGAAGATGGATAATTGTGGAATGTAATACATGGAGGTAGTTAGTTTATGGCGAAAAGAGTATACGAGCTTGCAAAGGAAATGGGTGTTGACAACACCTCACTGATCCGTTTCCTGAAGGAAAAGGATGTCGAGGTGAAAAGTCACATGAGTAATCTGGAGGATACGGTTGCCGAGATGGTAGCAAAGGAGTTTAAGGCACCGCCAAAACCCGCGCCTGCGTCGACGGCACCGGCACAAAAGGCAGCTGAGGAGGAGAAGGCTCCTGAGCGCCCAAAGAAAAAGTCAAGTATTACTGCGGTCTTTAATCCGCAGAACAGCAAGAATATGAAGGACCGAAAGCCTTTAAGAAAGCGCCCGAGACCTGCGGGAGAGCGCCCGGCAAATCCTGTAAGACCCGCAGGGGAGCGTCCTGCAAGACCTGTGGGAGAGCGTCTTGCAAGACCCGCGGGAGAGCGCCCCGCAAGACCTGCGGGAGAACGTCCTGCAAGGCCTGCAGGAGAACGTCCTGCAAGACCCGTGGAGCGTCCTGCAAGGCCCGCAGGAGAACGCCCTGCAAGACCTGCGGGAGAGCGTCCGGTTAGACCTGCGGGAGAGCGCCTGGTTAGACCTGCGGGAGAGCGCCCGGTTAGACCCGCAGGAGAGCGCCCGGTTAGACCTGTGGGAGAGCATCCGGCAAAACCTGCGGGAGAGCGTCCTGCAAATCCGGCTGCGTCGCCCCAGATATCGGAAAAGCCTGCGGCAGAGCAGCGTCCGAAGCTTGAACAGCCGCATCTGCCCCGGTTTACGGGAGAACGCGTCACAGTACCCGTGGAGAGTCCCCGTCCGTCGAGATCGTCCAGAGGAGAGCGCGGCAGAGGCAGCGATAATCGTCAAGGCAGAGGAAATAGCAATGAAAAAATGGAAAGAAATGGCCGCGGCGGCCGCAAGGATAATCAGAATAATCGCGGCGGTTCCGGTTATAATCAAAGTGATAGAGGTGGCAATCGATTCGGCGGCAATCGCCAGAAGGAATCTGGACAGGGACGATTCGACCGCGACGCGAACAAGTTAGGCAGGGATACGGCAAAGAACGTACCCGACGAGGTACGCGCAAAGGAAGGCCGCGACAATGGCCGCAAGAAAAATAATAACAGCGGCGGAAACGGAAGAGGCAGGGACTACGATAAGCTTGGAAGCAGGCGGCAGGAGCGCTTTGTCAATCTGGAGAAACAGACCGGACATAAGAAGCGCAATGCGATTCCCCAGCAGCCCGCGGCAAAAGAGGAGGAGACGATCAGACAGATTACCCTTCCGGATCACATGACCATCAAGGAGCTGGCTGACCGCATGAAGATCCAGGCGTCCGTTCTCATCAAAAAGCTGTTCTTAAAGGGGCAGATGGTGACCGTAAACAACGATGTCACCTATGAGGAGGCAGAGGAGATCGCGCTGGAATTTAACTTCATCGCAGAGCCAGAGGAAAAGGTAGATGTGATCGCAGAGCTTTTGAAGGAAGACGAGGAGGATGCCTCTAAGATGGTATCCCGCCCGCCCGTTGTGTGCGTGATGGGCCATGTTGATCACGGAAAAACTTCACTCCTGGATGCAATCCGCCACACAAAAGTGACTGACAAGGAAGCCGGAGGCATCACACAGGCCATCGGTGCCTACATTGTGTCCGAAAAAGGACAGAAGATCACGTTTTTGGATACACCGGGACACGAGGCATTTACGGCAATGCGCATGCGCGGCGCGAACTCTACGGATATCGCCATACTGGTTGTGGCGGCGGACGACGGCGTGATGCCGCAGACCGTGGAGGCAATCAGTCATGCGAAGGCCGCAGGTGTGGAAATCATCGTGGCGGTCAACAAAATCGATAAGCCGAACGCGAACATCGACAAGGTAAAGCAGGAGCTGGCCGAGTACGAGCTGATTCCCGAGGATTGGGGCGGAAGCACGATTTTCTGTCCGGTATCCGCGCACACAAAGGAGGGTATCGACAACCTGCTGGATATGATCCTTCTGACAGCCGAGGTATTGGAGCTGAAGGCAAACCCGAAACGAAACGCGAGAGGGCTTGTCATCGAGGCGCAGCTCGACAAGGGCCGCGGTGCGGTGGCGACCGTTCTGGTTCAGAAGGGTACGCTGAAGGTAGGCCAGCCCATCGCCTGCGGAAGCAGCTACGGAAAGGTGCGCGCGATGATCGATGAAAACGGCAGACGCGTGAAGGAGGCAGGTCCTTCCACACCGGTGGAGATTTTAGGATTGAACAACGTGCCCGATGCGGGCGAGACGTTTGTTGCCATGGAGTCTGAGAAGGAGGCAAAGGCATTTGCCGATACCTATATTTCCGAGAGCAAGAACAAGCTCATCGAGGAGACGAAGTCAAAGATGTCCCTGGATGATCTGTTTTCACAGATTCAGTCCGGAAACGTGAAGGAGTTAAACATCGTCGTAAAGGCGGACGTTCAGGGTTCCGTGGAGGCGGTAAAGCAATCCCTTGTAAAGCTTTCGAACGAGGAGGTTGTGGTGAAGGTGATTCACGGCGGTGTAGGCGCCATCAACGAATCAGACGTTACCCTTGCATCCGCTTCCAACGCGATCATCATCGGCTTTAATGTAAGGCCCGACCCGATGGCAAAATCAACCGCGGACCGCGAGGGTGTGGATGTGCGTCTCTACAAGGTCATCTACAACGCCATCGAGGACGTGGAAGCAGCCATGAAGGGTATGTTAGATCCGATTTTCGAGGAGAAGGTCATCGGTCACGCAGAGGTGCGCCAGATCTTCAAGGCATCCGGTATCGGCAATATTGCAGGCTCCTATATTCTGGACGGCGTGTTCGAGCGTGGCTGTAAGGTGCGCTTATCCCGTGAGGGCGAGCAGCTGTTTGAGGGCGATCTGGCATCCCTGAAGCGTTTTAAGGACGACGTGAAGGAGGTTCGGGCCGGTTACGAGTGCGGACTTGTGCTGGACGGATTTAACGATATTCAGGAGCTGGATATTATCGAGGCATATAAGATGGTGGAGGTACCACGTTAAATATGAAAAAAAACAGCATTAAAAATACGAGAATCAACGGTGAAGTACAGCGTGAACTCTCGAACATTATCCGAAGCGAGATCAAGGACCCGCGGATCCATGAAATGACAAGCGTCGTGTCCGTGGAGGTTGCGCCGGATTTGAAAACCTGCAAAGCGTACATCAGTGTACTCGGGGACGAGGATGCGCAAAAGACTACGCTGGAGGGCTTAAAAAGCGCAGAGGGCTACATTCGCCGGACACTGGCGAAAAATATCAACCTGCGCAACACGCCGGAGGTAAGGTTTATTATAGATCAATCCATTGCCTACGGCGTAAAAATGTCAAAGCTGATCGACGAGGTTAACAATGGAAAAAATTGACGGATATCTCACCGGCGCCTCCCTTGTGGCAATTGCGGGGCACATCAAGCCGGACGGAGACTGTACCGGCTCTACGCTGGCACTCTACAACTATATAAAGGATTACTATCCGCACATTCGCGTCACGCTCTATCTGGAGCCGATTCCGAACATATTTAAGTTTTTGCGCCGTGCGGATGAGATTGTAAGTGACTTTACGGAGGATGTACGTTACGATGTGTTTTTTTCACTGGACTGCGGCGATCGCGGCAGGCTGGGCCATGCGGCGAAATATTTTGACAGTGCAAAGCAAACGGTCTGCGTTGACCACCATATCAGTAATCAGAGCTTTGCCGATGTGAATCACATCGTGCCGACGGCAAGCTCTACCTCGGAGCTGGTATTCGGGCTTATCGAGGAGGATCGGATTACAAAGGAGATCGCGGAGTGCCTTTATGTCGGCATCATCCATGATACCGGCGTATTCCAGTACTCCTGCACTTCCTCCCGGACGATGGGAATCGCCGGAAGGCTGATGGATCTGGGCATCGATTATCCAACGATCGTAGATCGGACATTTTTTGAAAAAACGTTTGAGCAAAATCAGATTTTGGGAACGGCACTTTTGAAGGCAAGGCGGTATTTTGAGAACCGCTGCATCGCGAGTATCATTACGGCGGAGGATATGTCAGCCTGTCATGCGCTTCCAAAGCATCTGGAGGGTATTGTGGCTCATCTGCGCAGCACAAAGGGCGTGGACGTCTCCATCCTTATTTACGAAACCGGGGACGGACAGCAAAAGGTTTCCATGCGCTCAAACGGAGCGGTGGACGTAGCGGCTATCGGCGTGAAGCACGGCGGAGGCGGACATGTGCGCGCGGCAGGAATTACACTGGAGGGTGAGCCGGAGCAGATTTTACAGCTTCTGCTGGAGGATGTGCGCGCGCAGCTGTGATTGGTCGGTCTTTTTGCAGTTTGCGCTCCGGCAGTCAGCCGCGATGCCGGAAGCGCGGCACAGATACAATTGCTGCAAATTTTTGGCAGTTTTGCCAGCGCATGCATGGCTTGGAGGATTTTTAGGCTGTATGAATGGAATTATCAATATTTATAAAGAGGCGGGCTACACATCCTTTGATGTAGTGGCAAAGCTCAGGGGGATTTTGAAGGAGAAGAAGATCGGTCACACCGGAACGCTGGACCCGCAGGCACTGGGCGTTCTGCCGGTCTGCATCGGCAGCGCCACAAAGGTGTGTTCGCTCCTTACCGATAAGAGCAAGGTGTACGAGAGTGTTTTGCAGCTTGGGATTTCCACCGATACACAGGATGCCACCGGAAAAATTTTGCGGGATCGCAGCGGGCTTTTATCCGGGCTTTCAGAGACACAGGTGCGCGAGGCCATAGAAAGCTTTGCCGGTGAATACGACCAGACGCCGCCCATGTACTCGGCGCTGAAGGTGAACGGAAAAAAACTCTGCGACCTGGCGCGTGAGGGCGTGGAGGTGGAGCGGAAGGCCAGACGGGTACATATCTATGAGATCGAGGTATTGGAAATGAATATCCCGCTTGTTACGATGCGGGTGCACTGCTCGAAGGGCACCTATATCCGCACGCTCTGTGACGATATCGGTGAGCGGCTGGGTGTAGGAGGCATGATGAAAAGCCTTGTGCGCACACGGGTCAGCAGTTTTACAGCCGCGGAGGCGCTGACCCTTGCACAGGTAGAAGCACACCGGGACAATGGCAGCTTAGATGAGATTTTACTCCCGGTAGACTGTGTGTTTGCGTCCTTTCCGGCTGTGCATGTGAAGGAGCATGTGTTAAAGCGCCTGCAAAACGGCAACCGGTTAAAGCGCGGTGATTTTTCTGATAAGCATTTCCTCGGGATGCCGGAGGCAGGGGAACAGTTTCGGGTGTATGACAGTGCCGGAAGGTTTTACGGAATTTACGGCTATGACGGGGAACAGGAAAACTACCGGTGCATAAAAATGTTTTAACGGACGAAGGACGACAGAATAAGGAAACAGAGCTATGATTTGTCTTGAACATACACAACAATTTCATATTGATGGGCCGTGTGCGCTCTCCCTCGGAAAATTTGACGGACTGCATAGAGGGCATGAGGAGCTTTTGCGCCGGTTGATGGACAAGCGCCGCCAGGGCCTTGTGGCTGCCGTATTTACCTTTGACATTCCGCCGAGAAAGCTGACGGAAGGAGAAGGACACCGTCTGCTTTCCACAAATGCGGAAAAACAGGCGCTTTTTGCGGAGCGCGGCATCGACTATCTGCTGCAATGTCCCTTCACGCCGGAGATTATGCGCATGGAGCCGGAGGCGTTTCTGGACTGGCTGGTGCGGGATCTTCACGTGAAAAGTATCGTGGTGGGAGAGGATTTCTGCTTCGGGCACAATCGTCGCGGAAACCACAGGCTGCTGGCGCGCTTCGCCGGGGAATACGGCTATGATCTGGAGGTTGTAAAAAAGCTCCGCTACGACGGCAGGGACATCAGCAGCACTTACATCCGGGAGGAGATTGCAAAGGGAAGCATGGAGACGGCCGCCAATCTGCTGGGGCATCCCTACTATATCGACGGCATTGTGCTCACCGGAAATCAGATCGGGCGTACGATCGGCATCCCCACGGCGAACATCGAGGCGGAGCCGGAAAAGCTGCTGCCGCCTTTTGGAGTGTATGCGGCGGCCATTGACATCCGCGGCATGCGCTATTATGGCATTGCAAACATCGGGAGAAAGCCGACGATCCAGCCAAAGGAAGGGCAGCGGGTAAACCCCATCGGTGTGGAGATGCACATTCTGGATTTTCAAGGGGATATTTACCGTGAGCCGGTACGCATCTATTTTCACGCATTTGAACGGCCTGAAACGCGCTTTGACTCGATTTCGGACCTGAAAGCACAGATCGAAAAGGATATTGTATTTAGCAGAAAATACTTTGGAAAAAGCACAAAGGATTAGAAGGAGTACATAATGAGTCTACTTTTAGAGCTGTCGGGAGGTCTCGGACTGTTCCTGTTCGGCATGAATTTTATGAGTCAGGGATTGCAGAAGGCGGCAGGCGCGAAGCTGCGTTCGATTTTGACGGCGATCTCCAAAAACAAGTACGTCGCGGTGCTCTTCGGCGCGCTTTTTACGGCGATCATCCAGTCCTCCGGCGCCACCACAGTCATGGTCGTCACATTTGTGAATGCCGGACTGATGGAGCTGACCCAGGCGGTGGGCATTATTTTCGGCGCGAACATCGGTACAACGATTACGGCGCAGTTAGTTTCCTTTAACCTGACGGCAGTGGCTCCGGTCATTTTGTTCGTGGGCGTTGTGATGTTCCTGTTTCTGAAAAAACCGATCTTTAAAAAGGTCGGTGAGGTCATCATCGGATTCGGCGCACTCTTTATGGGAATCAGTGCGATGTCCGGTGCCATGAGCCAGCTCAACAATTATCCGTTTGTCATCAATACGCTGGCAAAGCTGACAAATCCCGTTTTGGCGATTTTGACCGGACTTGTCATCACAGTGATTGTGCAGAGCTCCTCCGTTACCGTCAGTATCCTGCTTTTGATGGCGGGGCAGGGGCTGGTCGGCCTTTCCGTGTGCTTTTATTTCATTCTCGGATGTAACATCGGTTCCTGTACGCCCGCAGTTATGGCGGCGATGGACGCAAAGAAGGAGGCAAAGCGGGCGGCGCTCATCCATGTGCTCTTCAATGTGTTCGGCATGATCATCATATCCGTGATGCTGATCTTTTTTATGAAGCCCTTTACCGGTTTTATCCAGGCGATATCGGGCGGTGATATCAGGCGAAGCGTGGCAAACACGGATACTTTTTACAAGGTGTTCCAGACGGTGATCTTTTTGCCGCTCTCCACACAGTTTATCAGCCTTGTGACACGGCTGATCCCGGGCAAGGATGCGAAGCACGAGGGATTTGTTTTACAGTACATTACCAGAAACACGCTTTTTTCTCCAACTGCAGCCATCGTCGCGGCGATGCAGGAGATATCCCGTATGGGAAGAAAGGCGGAGAACAATTTAAAGCTTGCCAGGGAAGCCTTTTTAGACGGTGATCAGGACAAGATCGATCAGGTGTACGAGACCGAAAAGTACATAGATTATCTCAGTCATGAGATCACGGATTATCTCGTGGACGTAAACCAACGGCAGCTGCCCGTCTCTGACAGCTTGAAAATCGGCGGGCTGTTCCATGTGGTAAATGATATCGAGCGCATCGGCGACCATGCGGAGAATATTGCGGACGCGGCCGTGCGCATGAAGGAGCAGAATATCGACTTCTCCAAAAAAGCGACGAAGGAGATTTCGGAGATGTTTGAAAAGGACGAGCGGGTGATTCTCTGTGCGCTTGAAATGTTTGAAAATGAGGATCACAGCCATATGCATGAAATTCTCCGGCTGGAGGAAGAGATCGACCAGATGGAGATCGAGCTGCAGAACTCTCACATCAGACGCATGGGCAAGGGCAAGTGTTCACCGCAGGCCGGGCTCATTTTTACGGATCTCGTCACGGGCCTTGAGCGTGTGGCGGATCACGCGACGAATATCGCGTTTGCACTTTCCAATTCCAGAACAGAGTGATGGTCTTTCGTGTAACTGCATGGGTCTGATTTGTTACGGAATTGTTACGAACGCATTGACAGGCTGGAAATATGTTGCTATAATGTGAAAAAAGTTACAGTGAAGCGAAAGCTAAACGGCAAGAGTACAGGAGGTAGTTATAAACGTGAAGGATCGAAAATTTGCTTTTGCACTGGCACTGGGAGCAGTCACATTATTCGCAGCACCCGAAGCGGTGCAGGCTTCCACGAATGCGGGGATTTCCGCGGTCATTACGGATTGTTTAAACCAGTCGGAGGGAATGGTTATATCCACGGCTGATGTATCCGTGAGCAGGGCTGCGGCAAAGACAGATACAGCGGAGAAAAAGGAAGAGACTCCGGTGGAGGATGAAAAGTTTTGCGGCTATACGAATATCGGATTGGCCAATGTAGATAATTATCTGAATATCCGAAAGGGGCCCGGCGAGGATGAAGAGCTGGTGGGGAAAATGCCCGCGGGAGCAGGATGTGAGGTCTACGGCAAGGAGAAGGGCTGGTATCACATCGTTTCCGGAAAGGTGGAAGGGTATGTGAACGCCGATTTTCTTCTGACCGGCGATGCGGCAAAGGAGAAGGCGCCAAAGTATGCCACGGACGTGGCGGTCGTTAACACGACCACCCTGTTTGTCCGGGAGAAGCCGAACACCGACTGTACGATCTTAACGATGGTTCCCATCGAGGAGGAGCTGGTCGTGCTGGAGACCGTCGATGACGGCGCATGGTATAAGGTCGAGATTGACGACGAGGAGGGCTATGTCAGCGGTGATTATGTGGTGATCTCCATGAAGCTCCCCAAGGCGATGACGATCTCCGAAATCAAGTACGGACAGGGCGTTTCCGACGTGCGCGTTTCACTCGTGCAGTATGCGCTGCAGTTTGTGGGCAACCGCTACGTATGGGGCGGGACAAGCCTGACGAATGGTGTGGACTGCTCCGGGTTTACGATGCAGATTTATGCAAAGTACGGCGTTTACCTTCCTCATTCTTCACGGGCACAGGCCAACTGCGGAAGAAGCATAAACGCCAGCGAGGCGCAGCCCGGCGATCTGTTTTTCTACGGAAGCGGCGGCGGTATCAACCATGTTGCGATCTATATCGGCGGCGGACAGGTGGTACACGCCAGCAATGCGCGCAGCGGTATCAAGATTTCTAATGCATATTATCGGACACCGCTTCGGGTGGTAAGCTTACTGTAAATTTTATAACTGATGATGAAAATGAAAACAGGCAGTCTTTCGAGGGCTGTCTGTTTTCATGTACAGGGGCGCATATGGAAGTTTGTGGCTGACACAGCATGCGCCCCGCGCGGCGGGCAGAGGAAATTTCGTCTGCCCGATTAGGAGAAAGACTATGTTGATCTATCTGGCTCTGATTGAAGGGGAAGCGGATAAACGAAAATTTGAGCGGCTTTATATGAATTACAGACAGACCATGTACTACATCGCATATGGTATTTTAAAGAACCGGGCTGTGGCTGAGGATGCGGTTCATCAGGCGTTTCTGCGGGTGATCGACCGTTTGGAAAAAATAAATGAGGAGGACTGTCACAAAACGCGGGGTTATCTCGTTATTATAACAAAGCACATCGCAATCGATATGTACCGGAAGCAGCAGCGGGAGCAAGCGCTCTCTTACGAGGAGCTGGAATATTCGGTTGCGGATACTGTGGGGAGCGATCGGACGAACGAGATCTGGCAGGCCATTGACCAGCTGCCGGCGAACTATTCGATGGTGCTCAAGCTGGTGTATTCCCACGGGTACACGAACAAGGAGGCCGCACAGATGCTGCATATCACAGAGGAAAACGTGCGTCAGCGCATTGCGCGTGCAAAAAAAAAGCTGGCTGAAATATTAGAGGAGGGCGAAACGTAATGAGTATTGTCATCGATGATGAATTTCTTTATACCTATGTACCCCAGGCCGAACAGGCGATGTTAGAGCGCATACCGAAGGAAAGCGAGCTGCACCATCACTTTTCCCGGCGCTTTCGCCGGAATATGCGTGCGCTGCTCCGCGATGAGCGCCGCATGCCGGAAACACGGAAATTTGTGTACTGGTGTAAGGTGGCGGCTGCCATTTTTGCGGTTGCAGTCACGATGTCCTTTGGCGTGCTGATGAGCGTGGAGGCGAGCCGGACGCGGATCATCGAGGCGGTCACAAAAATCTTTTCGGATTATACCTCGCTGCGGATATCTGCGGACGGAGGGCTCTCGGACAGGGTGCTGCGGCCCATTGCGCCGACGTATGTGCCAGAGGGGTATGTGATGGGATATGAAGAGAGCAATCAAATGTCCTATCAAATACATTATGAGAATAAAGCGGGAATAGTGCTTGTTTATGTGCAGGAATTGCTTGCAGCCAGTGGATATA
>CASCGD010000089.1 GCA_949132985.1 uncultured Lachnospiraceae bacterium | reverse complement strand
CCTTTGTGCTATCGGGAAAGCAGACCAGCAAAATGTAAGGTTATTTAAATCGTGTGATACCAGACTCAAAAACACTTCGTCAAGTGCTCATATTATACCACATCATAGCGAGATTGTGTTATACTATTTATAATTTATTAAACCAGCCGGCGCATGCCGATATAAAAAAGAGGAGGAAGGCAAAATGCGAAGCATTTTTTTGCATGCCTTCCGACGAATCGCCCGCGACCTAAGCGAACGGGCGCTACAATGAAAGAAGGAGGTTTTTTCCATGAAAAAAACGAGAGCTGCACTTGCACTGCTCGCAGTTACACTTTCTCTCACGGCTCTTCTGGCCGTGCCCGTGCAGGCAAAAGTGAAGCTGAGCAAAACAGCCCTGTCCCTCAAAGAAGGTCAGAGCGCCACACTTAAGATTACCGGAACCAAAAAGAAGGTCACCTGGAAAAGCAGCCGAGGGGCGGTGGCAACGGTGACCAAAAAGGGAAAAGTAACGGCCAAAGCCCCCGGAACCGCCACCATCTCGGCAAAGGTTGGGCAGACAACGAAGAAGTGTAAGGTAACCGTAACAGCAGACTACTCCAAGATCTACGAATATCAGATCAAATACGGAAAAGTTACCATCAATAAGCTTCTTCGTATCTCCGATGTGGATCTGATCATGCCCGAAACCATCGAGGGCTGCCCGGTGGTTGAGCTTGCGGACGGGCTGTTTAAAAACTGCAGCGGACTCGAACGCATTACGCTGCCCTCCGGCGTGAGTGAAATCGGGGATTCTTTGTTTTACGGCTGCAGCACACTGCGCGAGGTGAAGGGCGGCACGATCAGAGCACTCGGCAACTACGCCTTTTACGAGTGCTGTGCACTCACGTCGTTCCCGACGCTCTCCGGCGTGGAATCGGTGGGCGACTACGCTTTTTACAACTGCGACGGGATTGAAAAACTGACATTTCCCACCGCGCTGAAAAGCATCGGCTCATATGCCTTTTATGACTGCGACAAGCTGACAGCATTTTTCGGCCCACAGACCCTCTCCGCAATTGGCGACTGTGCATTTAAGAGCTGTGATAAGCTCATGCTCGTAAACGGCAGCACAAATGTACAGACTTTTGGCTCAGAGTGTTTCGCCGATTGCAAACTCTTAAGCAGTGTCTCTTTCGGCGACAAGCTGACGACACTTGGCACAGGCTGCTTTTCCGGCTGCGAGACATTGGGCCAGATCAGCCTTCCCGGCACGCTCACCGCAATTCCTGACCGCTGCTTTTACAACTGCTACTCGCTGACAAACATGACCATTCCCACAGGCGTATCCAGAATCGGAAACATGGCCTTTTTCAACTGTATCCGCCTAACGATCCTCACGATCCCCGGCAGCTCGATCACCACGATCGCCGCGGACGCGTTCGCAGGCGTGCCGATGACAAACCTGAATATCTTTTATCAGGCTTCCTCAGCTTATGTCAAAAGCTGGGCGGAGGGACTGGGCATTGCCGCGGATCATATTCATCCAATCTAAGTATATTGCATAATTTTTTCAGGCGTATCAGGCGAAAATCAGGCGCAGCGCAAAGCTGCGCAGCTGATTTTTGTCCGGTAGCGCCTGAGAAAAAGAATTGCAATTCTTTTACACGCGGAATCGTCCTGCCATATTGATCAAAAATTCCGCATTCGTTGGCCTTCCGTTCAGGTTATCGCACGGGTATGGATACATTTCCTGCAGCGCCTGCAGGTTGCTCCGCTTCCAGACCGATTCAATCGCATTTCGTATCGTACGCTCCACATTGCGTACCGTGCTTCCCTGACATGCCGCAACCTTCGGATAAATATCGCTGGTAACGCGGATCTGTTCTCCCTGCCGCATCTGCGCAATCACAGCAATCGCCTCTACAATATTGTTAAATCCCACCTGTCCCTGACGAAAACCCATAAACACCAGCCGCTCTGCGATCCGCTCCTTTAACGAGCCGTCTGCTCCTTCTTCACAAGCCGACATGCACATTTCCTTCTCTGCCATCCTGCAACGTTTGCACTCCATGACACCGGACCCGTTCCACACAAGCACCGCGATTCCATTTGTCTGTAAATACTCCAGCAGCTGCTCCCTGCTATCCATCTCATACGTAGGGCTGTCCATCACAAAAGCCCTCCTTTCCTCTTTCTCGGTAATTTCAAAGGCACACGCTTTTTTCTCCGATCCTGTCGGTCCTGTTTTCAGCCGGTGCCCAAATCTGCCGCGACACAATTTTCTTACTTTGCCAGGCACCGGATTAACCGGCCGCAGATATAACTTAGCACAGAAAGGTAAAAAAGAGAATTGATAAAAGTAAATTGCAAAAAATCAGTCGGTTTTTGCAAAAATTTAGCAACAATGGGAGTGATACTTCTCTTTTACGGACGGAATATATTTCCTGCTGATGGGAATGCATCGTCCATCCAGCATAATCATCTGGTTTTTCTGGTATCGGTCAACCGCATCCATATTGACCAGGTAGGAGACATGTGTCTGCGCAAATCGATCATCTGTCAGAAGCAATCTCACCTTGCTTGTAAACGACTCCCGCAGTGTCACGCTCTCGTAAGCCTTGCCGCTGGCAGTCGTAATCAAAATCACCTGCGCCACCCGCTCCACATACATGATCTCCCCAAAACGAATATTCTGCCTGCCCTCAACCGTATTCAGAGAGTAGAAGTCATTCCCGATTCCTCTGCCGGGCTTTAACATTTCGTCCAACAGATCATACATCTCAACCGGTCTCACAAAGTGGCGCTGCGCATATACGCTCGACACATTGTAATCATCCCGCGAGGATGGCGTAAGAAAAATAATCGGATTGCATGCGTCATGCTTGCGGATCTTTTTTGCCAGATCAATGCCGCTCATGCCCGAGAACATAATGTCCAGCAAATATGCATCCGATTCCACCTTCCCCAAATCCGCCTCCAGCTTCCACGGCGAATCATAATTTAAAATTTTCAGCATTGGCATATTCCGTTCCTTTTTATACTGCAAAATAAGCTGTCCCAAACACCTCCTCCCGCTCTGGTTTCTATTGCAAATACTGATGGTCATTTTTGCCACCTCTTTTCTATATCTACTAAAAATAATTATAGTATTTTGGCAGCCTCCTGGAAGTCGATATAAGATCGAAATGATCGACGTTTTTTCCTCTAAAAATCCTTCTACTAACTAATAAATATGGGATTTATAACATTATCCACATTCCTTCAAAATGCTCGAAAAAATGTCGATATTTTTTCAAAAAAAAGAATCCGGCGAATCTGTTTTTTCATCGCCGGACCACGTCAAATTATGTGTTTGTCTTAAAAATAAATATGCAAATTCCGGATCGCTTTTCCGTCGAAACAGATGCATATCTTTTTTGTAAAAATATCATTTTTGCTTTCCATTGTAGTAATTTCAAGCGATGCCTTCACGCGATTCAAAATCTCCATCATATCCGCCAGACCGTTTCCTGTACCTGCCTCTTTATTGCCCCGCTCTCCCAGATGTGAGAGAACGCTCCGCGGAAAAGGTACTCCGTTGTCATAAATCTGAAACTCCAAATCCCCCTCGCTATTATACGTAATCATAATTAAAATATCCCGCTGTGTATCTGCCGCTTTTATAACTGCACGCATAGCATTCCGTATCAGATCACCAAAAAGCCTTAGCAGTTCCTGATTCGTAATTCCCAGAATCCTCATCTTTTTGTCAATAGCAGCATAGACAAAAATGTCCATCTCGATACATTGGTTCCTGCACTCTTCCAGCTTTTTACACAACATCAGATCCAGCATTTGAACGCCGGTGGATGAAAACAATTCCCTGTTCATAGCCATTCCTCCTCTCGCATTTTGCCTTCCTCTCCGCAGTATCGCCCGCTCGCATTGCCCACGGCCATTTCGTCGGAAGGCATTCCATAAAATGCTTCGCATTTTGCCTTCCTCCTCCAATATAGCGGTTTTAACTTGCACCGGCTGTCACACACTGCTATGCCTGTTCCGCGATAGCCGTTTTTTCCTTTCGATGAAACAAAAACTATTTCCCTCACAAATATCTCTGTATTCATTTACATGGGTCAATTACTGTCGAGTCCGCACATCGAATGCTCCCCACTATCAGACAGAAATCCAAAATAATTATAATTAGCACCAAAAGCCAGCTTCAAGCTCATGGAGTATTACCTTTAACGGCACGCACCTCTAAAATACCCCACAGCCTGCGCGTGTACACTAACGATAATACTTCATGGCCTTGTAACCGGACACTGACACAACTTATAATAATGTGGAATTTTTTGTAACAGTTCGGTCTGCTGTTTCACTGTTGCATTCATACAGATGATACAGAATTTTCGCCAGAAGAAAGGGGGTTATCATGACAGATTTCATTAGACTGATGCTGGTAGAGGATGAACCGAATGTGTTAGCGAGCTTTCGAAAGGCGCTCTCTCACTTCCCGACCATGAAAATCACGTTTGAAACCGGGAGTGAACAATGTGCATTGGACTATATGGAAATACATGAAGTGGATGTGGTCATACTTGATATCGAACTCGCTGAGGGCGACGGTCTCTCTTTTTTAAACTCTCTGGAAGCACGCGGCCTGGAAAAACCTTTTATCATCGTCGTTACAAATACAGGCTCCAGCGTTATATTGAGTTATATGCGTGAACACGGCGCAGATTACGTGTATCAGAAAACAAACCTCTCCTATGCGCCTGAAAAGATCCTAAGCATCCTTGAAAAAGTATATCCGTACCAAAAGCTCGTTATAGACCGAAAAAACAAGCATCTGGTCCAGCGCTTCAATCAAAAAAAGGCGGACGAGATCACGCACGCATATGTTGAAGAAGAATTAGAACGTATGGGATTTAAACGTAAGTATGTTGGATTTTCATACATTGCAGATGTGATTGTCATACTCATGAAAGATAAACTCGGCAGGATGCATATAACCAGCGAAGCCTATCAGATGGTCGCGCAGGCCCGCCACACGACAAAGGGAAGCGTCGCACGCGGAGTGCGAACCGCGATTGAAGCTGTTTTCACAAATGCAAAAATTTATGAAATACAGCAATACTATCCCTTTCCGTATGACGAGGAGCGCGGCCGTCCGACCTGCACTGAGTTTTTAAAAAATATGGCGATACGATTAAAACTGTAAGAGATGCGGTTTCGGGAAATTTTTTAAGGAGCTACGACGTAAAAAATTTCCCGATCGTCGTCCTTGCTTTCCCCTCGGTGGTCATCGTTTTCACCGCACTGTTACCGGAATTTCTTGTCATAGAATAAACAATTACGCCGCCATGCAGCCCATAGATGCGGCAGTGCGGGTCGTGGTTCAAATATTTGATGTTGCCGGTGGAAAGGTTCACTTTGCAGATACCGTAATTCGAGCCGCAGTACATGTAATTTCCTCTGATAATCCCACTGCCCACCTGCTTGTCGTACTTACCTCTGCTAAGCTCTTTTTTCGTCTTCTTTTTGCTGTTGTATTTCACCAGCTTATAGCTTGCCGAGCTGTAGGAATACACCGTGTAGTACACGCAGCCGTCTCCGATAGCGATCACATGATAGTACTCACCCATATTACTGCTGTACGCCTTAGCGAGCGTCTTACGGCTCTTTGACGACAATTTTAAATCCGCACTGTAAACAGTTGTACCGTTACTTCCCGCATAACCGCTCTTTGTTTTTATCTTATTGCAGACGCCATAGTAAAGCCTCTTGCCATCGCAGCCGTACAACTCCACATCGCCCTTCAAAAGTGCCTTTTCGCCTCCGCCGTCCAGATCCATGCAATAAAGTCCCAGCACCTTATACTCCCCTTTGCTGGTCTGCTTATGCTTCACAAAATAAATCACACCGTCCGCGATGGCAAGCGAACCCGCAAAGGCAAGCTCCTCCACGTTTTTTCCATCCAGATCCATCTTCACAAGCCGCATATCGCTGCCGCCCGTTCCAGCGAAAAAATTCATAATCGCATAGATACAGCCATCGTAAATTTCGAAACTCTCAAAGCCGAAGGATTCCTTCTGACCCACCGCCTTGCTCGCAGAAAAAAGCTTTTCTTTATCCCCGCCCTTCTTATCCGTACTGTAGACGACTCCTCCGCACTCAATATAAATCCGGTTTTCATAGAGCACCGAGCCGTCATAGATCATGTTGGAAAAATCATTGCCGGTCACAGGGGCCGCAGCATGCGCCACATCCCCGGGGAACAGTGAAAACAACACTGCTATTGCCAGACACACCGCCGTTAATTTTTTTACTTTTTTCATCTCATCATTCCTTTCTGCCTTTCACGGCTTCTTCCCAATCAGCGCATCCATCAGCGCCCATATCTCATCTCTGCCCTGTCTGTTTACCGCCGAGAACGGAATCACAGTGTCCTCGCTCCTAAGCCCCAGGCCCCCATGCAACTCCTTCAACGCCTTTGGCACTTGCGAGCGCTTGAGCTTATCCAGCTTTGTGGCAATAATAATCGGGCGATAGCCCTGATAGACGATCCAGTCATACATCGTCTTGTCATTTTCCCCCGGCTTATGCCGGATATCCACAAGCAAAAATACCGCTTTCAGCTGCCTGCTTCTGTGAAGGTAATTTTCAATCATTTTCCCCCACTTTTCCCGCTCCGACTCAGGCACCTTCGCGTAGCCGTAGCCCGGCAGATCCACCAGATACATGCACTCGTTAATGTTGTAAAAATTAATCGTCTGCGTCTTTCCCGGCTGGGATGAGGTGCGCGCCAGCGCTTTCCGGTTCATAAGCGCATTGATCAGCGACGATTTCCCAACGTTGGATTTCCCTGCAAAAGCAATCTCCGGCAGCTGATTGTCCGGTATTTTGCTCGTAATGCCGCATACCGTCTCCAGACTCACATTTTTAATAACCATCCGCATCCTCCTTTCGTCGTTTACCTTCAACAACTTCGTTACGAATCACCCCTGGAACCGCTCACAGCAACGCTTCAGTTCCGACCGCTAATGCTTCGCATGCTCTGCGCCTTCCTTTTTCTTAGCCTTCTTCCCCTTCGCTGCCTTCTTCGGATCTCCAGCCAGAACGACGCGCAGCACTTCATCCATATGCTCTGCCGGAAGGATGGAAAGCCCCTCTGTAATCTCCTCTGAGATTTCCTCCAGATCGCGGAGGTTCTCCTTTGGAATGCAGACGATCTTGACACCGGCATTCTTCGCCGCCAAAAGCTTCTCCTTCAGACCACCGATGGGCAGCACACGTCCGCGCAGCGTAATCTCACCGGTCATCGCCACATCCGCCCGTGCCGGGACATTTGTAACGGCAGAGAACATGGCGGAGGCCATTGTGATACCTGCGGAAGGGCCGTCCTTTGGCACCGCTCCCTCCGGGATGTGGATATGAATATCATGCTCGCTGTAAAACTCTTTCCCGATGCCATAATCTGGGCTGATAGAACGAACGAAGCTAAGAGCCGCCTGGGCAGATTCCTTCATGACGTCGCCCATCTGTCCGGTCAGTTTCATCTCACCCTTTCCCGGCATCAGATTTATCTCCACCTCCAGCGTCACACCGCCCACGCTTGTCCACGCAAGCCCGCGGACAATGCCAATCTCATTTGTCTTGCCGGCCTTCTCCTCGTTATACTTCACTTTACCGAGATACTGCTCCACATTCGTCGCACGGACCTTCACCTGCTCCTTTTTGCCCTCGTAGATGCGGCGCGCACTCTTACGGCAGATCTCACTTAGCTTGCGCTCAAGATTACGGACTCCTGCCTCCCTCGTATAGCCGGAAATGATCTTTTCCATCGCAGGCCGGCTGATATCAAGCTGTCCTTCCTTCAAGCCGTTTTTCTTCATCTGCTTCGGCAGCAGATGATCCGCGGCAATATGGTATTTCTCGTTTGCCGTGTAACTCGTCACCTCAATGATGTCCATACGGTCGAGAAGTGGGCGGGGAATCGACTCCGTGGAGTTTGCCGTGCAGATAAAGAGCACGTCCGACAAATCCACCGGAAGCTCTACATAATGATCGCGGAATTTCTTGTTCTGTTCTCCATCGAGCACCTCAAGCAGCGCTGAGGCCGTATCCCCCTTATAGTCGCTGCTCACCTTGTCAATCTCATCCAGAAGAATCAGTGGATTGCTTACCCCAGCGGTTTTCAGAGCCATCACCAGCCGTCCCGGCATCGCTCCTACATAGGTACGTCTGTGCCCACGGATTTCCGCTTCGTCCCGCACACCGCCCAGACAAATGCGCACATACTTTTTGTCCAGCGCCTCCGCCACGGAACGCGCAATGCTGGTCTTTCCGGTACCGGGCGGCCCGACCAGACAGATAATCGGGCTGTCCCCCTTGCTCGTCAGGTTCCGCACCGCCAAAAATTCCAGCATACGCTCCTTCACCTTTTCCAGTCCGAAATGCTGCTCCTCAAGCACATGCTTTGCATGACTTAAATCCCGGTTGTCCTTCGACACCTTTTTCCAGGGCAGCTCCAGAAGTGTCTCAATATAACCGCGCAGAACTGCGCTCTCCGATGAGTTGGACGGAATATTGCGGAAGCGCTCAATTTCTTTTTTGATTTTTTCCTTCGTCTCGTCATCCGCCTTCAGCTTTTTCAGTTCCGCGCGGAAGTTGTCAATATCGCTCTCCGTGTTGTCCTCTCCAAGCTCCTGGCGAATCACACGCATCTGCTCCCGGAGCAGGTATTCCTTCTGGTTCTTGTCCACCGCCGCCTTGACTTTTTCCTGAAACTCGTTTCTGATCACAATGATCTCAATTTCCTGGAGCAATATCCTCACCAGTGTCTCGTAACGCTCTGTCAGCGTCACCGCTTCGAGCAGCTTCTGTTTATTTTTAAAATCTACCGCCAGGTTGTTCGCAATCATATCCAGAAGTCTCTCCAGATCCGTATATTCCCCAATCTGCCGCAAAAACTCCTTGCCGATTTTCCCATGGACTACCGCATAACGGCCAAACGTCTCCTGTACGCTCCGCAGCATTCCTGCGCGCTCATTTTCAGAAAGCTCCTCCATATCCCCTGGATCAAAGCGAATCGCATGCACTTTCAGGTACTGATCGGCCTCCAATACCTCCCCCAGCTCGGCACGCTCCTCCCCCTCCACCAAAACGCGGATGATACCGCCCTGCATCTTGATCACCTGCTTGATGCATGCAATAATTCCAATGTTAAACAAGTCCTTTGCACCGGGGTCGTCCGTCTCCGGATCACGCTGGGCCACAAGAAAAAGCTCCTCGTCCTCCATCATCGCCTGCTCAACCGCATGGATAGACTTTGGCCTGCTGATATCAAAATGGATCATCATACCAGGCAGAATTACCATGCCGCGCAATGCCACTGCGGGCAGCTCTTTGATTAAATCCGTCATTCCTTTCCCTTTCTATTAAGAATCGGGCAGAGACTTCTCTGCCCGATGATTTGTGTAACAGGCGAAACACCTTCGCTGTTATACGCCTCTGCTGTAGCGGTCATTCTTACCGCCAGCTCTAATCTATGCACCTTTGCGCTCAATCTCCGGCGCGCTCAGCAGTTCCACCGCATCCTTCGTGATCGTACACGCCACAATTGACTCATCCGAGGGAATCTCATACATCAGATCCCCCAGTGTGCGCTCCATGATAGATCGAAGCCCTCTGGCTCCGGTCTTCTGCTCCAGAGATTTGTCCGCGATCTTTTCCACTGCGTCATCCTTAAAATACAGCTCCACACCATCCAGCTCAAAAAGCTTCGTATACTGCTTAATCAGCGAGTTCTTCGGCTCCCGCAAAATACGCACCAGCGCCGACTTGTCAAGAGAATCCAGTGAGACCGTCACCGGTACACGTCCCACAAACTCCGGTATCAACCCGAATTTCACAAAATCCTGGGGCATGACATGCTTGAAGAGTTCGCCTGTATTCCTCTCGTTCTTCTCCCTGATCTCTGCGTTAAATCCAATGGATTTCTGGTCCATACGATTCTCTATAATCTTATCCAGGCCGTCAAAAGCACCTCCACAGATGAACAAAATATTTGTTGTATCAACCTGCAGCAGCTCCTGCTGCGGATGCTTTCTGCCTCCCTGGGGCGGCACACTGGCCTGTGTGCCCTCAAGAATTTTCAAAAGCGCCTGCTGAACACCCTCTCCGGAAACATCACGGGTAATGGAAACGTTCTCCGATTTCTTCGTGATCTTATCAATCTCATCAATATATATAATGCCGCACTCCGCGCGCTTGATATCATAATCCGCCGCCTGAATGAGCTTTAAGAGAATATTTTCCACATCCTCTCCCACATAACCGGCCTCTGTCAACGTCGTCGCATCTGCAATCGCAAACGGAACATTCAGCACCCGCGCTAGCGTCTGTGCCAGCAGCGTCTTTCCGGAACCGGTTGGACCAAGCATCAGAATATTACTCTTCTGCAGCTCCACATCAATTTCCTCTTCACTGATGATACGTTTATAATGATTATAAACTGCCACGGAGAGCACCTTTTTTGCCTCCTCCTGGCCAATCACATAGTCGTCCAGAAATTCCTTCAATTTTTTCGGTTTCTGAAGATTGATCTCGAATTCCGGCTTTTCCCCCTCCGAAAACTCTTCCTCCTCAAATTCTTCCTCGATAATTTCCGCACAGATGTCAACACATTCATCGCAAATATAGGCGCCGCCTGGCCCCGCAATCAGCTTACGCACCTGATCCTGTGTCTTTCCACAGAAATTACAGCGGATTTTCTCTATATTTTTACTCGTCACGGTATGATCTCCCTTAATAGATTTGTTGTAATCGTCTGTCAGCCCGTCATAGGCACCTGTACCCATGACAGATTTTATCGGCCACGATTGATCAGGCCGGCCACAGCCACAAAGCAATATATCCCCTTGCGCGGCTGTGTGCATCCTGTTATACGAAACATCGATAATCAGGACCCATGGTTTGAAATAATACTGTCGATCAGGCCGTACTCCACAGCCTCCTGCGCACTCATATAGTTATCGCGCTCGGTATCTGCCGCAACCTGCTCATACGGCTTGCCTGTGTTTGCCGCAAGAATTTCATTTAACTTTTTCTTTGTCTTCAAAATATTTTCCGCAGCAATCTGGATTTCCGTCGCCTGCCCCTTTGCACCGCCGGACGGCTGATGAATCATAATCTCCGCATTCGGGAGCGCGAAACGCTTGCCCTTTGCGCCGCCTGCCAGCAAAAACGCGCCCATGCTGGCCGCCATGCCGATACAGATCGTTGACACATCACACTTAATATACTGCATCGTATCGTAAATCGCCATACCCGCAGTCACAACACCACCGGGTGAATTGATGTATAAATGGATATCCTTTCCGGGATCCTCAGACTCCAAAAAAAGCATCTGTGCCACAGTCAGGCTCGCGGTGGTCTCATTGACCTCCTCTCCCAAAAATATTATGCGCTCTTTCAGTAGTCTCGAATAAATATCATAAGAGCGTTCGCCCCTGCTGGTCTGTTCTATGACATAAGGTACTAAACTCATATTAAATTCCTCCTAAATTAAAGTATCGCCCGTTCGCTTCTGCTCTCGGACATTTCGTCGGAAGGCATCCTAAAAAGTGCTTCGCATTTTGCCTTCCTCCTAAACTAAGGTGTCGCCCGTTCGCCTCCGCTCTCGGGCACGTCGTCGGAAGACATCCTAAAAAATGCTTCGCATTTTGCCTTCCTCCTAAGTCAAAGTGTCTACAACCGAAACAGACTGACCTCACAATAAGGCCAGTCTGCGTTATCTTTCGTCCTATTCAGCGTCCGCTTCTGCAGTCTTGGGCTTTGCTTTTGCTCTTTCCTTCACATGTGCCATTACGAACTCCACTGCCTTCTTCACAGCAATATCTCTCTTCATGGTCTCCTTCTCGGAATCGCCCATATATTTCTCTACATCATCTGCCTTCATGCCGTACATAGCAGCCATCTGCTCGATCTCAGCCTTGACGTCCTCATCGCTGGCAACAAGGTTCTCTTCCTTCGCAATCTGTTCCAATACAAGACTGCTCTGGATGCGCTGAACTGCTTCCGGACGCACCTGCTCCTTAAGCTTTTCAACAGTAGCACCCGAAAACTGCATATACTGCTCCATAGTCAGTCCCTGCATCGAAATGCGCTGTGCAAACTCATCAAGCATCGTCTGCACCTGCATATCGATCATCGGCTCAGGGATTTCCATCTTGGACTTATCGATGATCTTTTTAATCGCTTCATCCTCCTTGGTTCCCTTTGCAGCGTTCTCCTTTCGCTCCTGCAGAGTCTTTTTCACATCCTCACGATACTCTGCAAGGGTGTCAAACTCGGAAATATCCTGTACATACTCGTCATCAAGCTCCGGAAGCTCCTTCGCACGGATCTCGTTGATCTTTACCTTAAATACGGCAGACTTCCCTGCCAGCTCCGGTGCCTGATACTGCTCCGGGAAAGTGACATTGACTTCCACTTCGTCGCCGGCATTTTTGCCAACCAGCTGATCCTCAAAGGTATCGATAAAGGAATGGGAGCCAATCTCAAGTGAATGGTTCTCGCCCTTGCCGCCTTCAAATGCAACGCCGTCCGAAAAGCCCTCATAATCGATCACAGCCGTATCACCCATCTGAATCGGGCGATCCGTCACCGTGATATTACGCGCATTGATATTTCTCTGCTGCTCTACCTCTGCGTCAATCTCCTCCTCAGAAACACTTACATCGATCTTTGTCACAGTTACCCCGTTATATTTTCCCAAAGTAACCTCCGGGCGCTTTGCTACATCCGCCGTAAACACAAAAGGTTTTCCTTTCTCTAACTGGCTGATGTCAATAGTAGGCTGTGAAACAACATCTACACCGCTCTCATCTACGGCTGCGGGGTAATGCTCCTGTAAAAGAATATTCGCCGCATCTTCATAAAAAATATCAGGGCCGTACATTTTCTCGATCATCATCTGCGGCACCTTGCCTTTGCGGAAACCCGGAATCGAAATTCTATTTTTCTGCTTATTATATGCAGCCTTGATCGCCGCATCTACAGCTTCAGCGGGAATCTCGACTGTAAGCTTTACCATATTCTTGCCCAAATCCTCAACCTGTACACTCATAGTTACTATTTCCTCCTTAAAATTTGTCACCTGAAATTGTTACGATATATACGAACGCATTGCTGCCCAAAAGTACAGCTATGCCTATGCAGTCATTTATGGATTATAACATAGGAATTTGCGAATTACCAGTTATTTTTATTAAAAAATAGCAAAAAATAAGCGCTGCGAGCTTTTTAATGTGTTTTTCGCATTACAATATAAAAAATTCCTTGAAAATACTAGATTTTCAAGGAATTTCTCCACGTGCGTGAGAGGATTCGAACCCCCGACACCTTGGTCCGTAGCCAAGTGCTCT
>CASCGD010000088.1 GCA_949132985.1 uncultured Lachnospiraceae bacterium | reverse complement strand
ATATTTTAGCCGGTGCATAACCCGTTAGTCTAAACTGGAAGGCTGAACTGTTACAGAACAATACCGCTTTCTGGCGGGCGGCAAAGTAACAGTTCCGCCCAGGACTTTGCACGTACCGCAAAGTCCGTAAGAATACGCAAATTCAGCCAAAGGAGCCGCCCCTTTTCCATAGGCAAATTTCTAATGGGGCTGATTCCGTAGCTACGAAGCCGCAGGCTGAATAGTTACGCGGCAAAATACCTGTTTTGCCCGGCCTTCGCAGTCTGCCCCGGCCCGCATCCCTATCCGCCCAGCAGCTGCCGCAGAACCTTTATCTTCTCCCTGCCAACCGGAAGTATCTCTTTTTCATAGCCTTCCAGCTTCACCGCGAAGCTGTTATTTCCCCACAAAAACAACTCCTTCACCTTTCCAAGGTTGATCAGATAGCTCTTCTGGCTTCGGAAAAACCCCATATCTTTCAGCCGTCTCTCAAAGTCTCCGATCGTCTTCCCCTCATAATAATCCTTTTCTGCAGTGTGAATCATACAGCCGCGATTGCAGGTTTCAATATAGACGATATTCTCTATCTTCTCGTAAATGGTCTTTCCGTTCGTGTTGATCGCAAGCTTTCCGGTCACACCCGGTTTATCCTTTCCACGTACCGGAAATTCTCCGATTTTGCACCTCTTAAGCATCTTCTCAAGGCGCCTCTGATCAAACGGCTTCAGAATATAATCCTCCACCTCCAGCTCAAATGCCTTCACAGCATATTCGGAATACGCTGTCACAAAAATGATTTTCATGTCCGGCTGCATCTGTTTCAACGCATGTACCAGGACAGTCCCGTTAATATCGCCCAGATCGATATCCAGAAAAAACAGGTCGTATGTGCCCTCTCCCGCCATTTGAAGCGCCTGTGCCCCGCTCTCCCCTTCATCAATCTGCGCCCCTGGCAAAAGCTGTAAAATCTGATGCTTCAGCTCGCTTCTGGCCGGTCTCTCATCGTCGATCACCGCAATCCTCATAAGCCGCTCCCCCATTCTCTTACTCCGCCGCTTTCTTCACAAAATGCAGTTCCACACAGGTCCCCTGTCCGGAACTGATAATATGAAGCCCGTTCTCTTCCCCATAGATGCTCTTCATTCTCTTATGCACATTGCTAAGCCCGATACTGTTCCCGATGGACTGGTCGCTCCACAGCTTTTTCATGATATCTTTCCCGATCCCTTTTCCCTCATCACGGATCTGCACCAGACACCCGTCCTCCGTCTTTTCAGCGCATATCGCAACAACGCGTCTGCCCTCCCGGTTCATCCCATAGCGCACCGCATTCTCCACAATCGGCTGCAGGATCAGCACCGGAATCTCGATATCCATATCCTCCGGCACATCATAGGTCACAACCAGCTTCTCCTCAAACCGTGCCTGCTCCAGCTCCAGATAATCCCTTACATGCTCCAGCTCTTCCTCCATCGGCACCATATACGCATCGTAATCCAGATTATAGCGAAAATAACTGGCAAGAATCAGCAAAAGCTCTCTGGCTCTCTTCGGGTTTTCCCGGCATACGCAGGAGACCGTATTCAGCGCATTGAAGAGAAAATGCGGGTTCACCTGAAACTGCAGTGCCTTAAATTCGGCCTTCTGGCGCATCTCCTTCTGCCGTTCAAGGTCTGCAAGCGCAATCTGATAAGAGCTCAGCTGCACCAGATGGGAGAGCAGCTCCAGATCACTCTGCCGAAATACCCACTGCTTCTTCACCCACACGATCAGGCAGCCGATTGCCTGCTCCCGAATGACAACGGGCGCCGCCACCAGTGAATAATCCCTCATACACTCATACCATGCACTGGCATGAGGAACCCGATACATCGTCTCCAGCCTTCCACTCTTCATTGCTTTGACTCCGATATCCGGAATCCCCGCTTCCGGCTGAAGTTTTTCGGACATTTCCTTCTGGCAGTCCGCCAGGATTTCACACTTATTCGTAACCATGACTCCGGCCCAATCTGTTTCTGCCAGAATAATTTCTGCAAATCTCTTTATATGTTTTTTATTCTCAAATCCCTGAACCAATTGTGGGAGACATTTCTTCATGAGTTCCGAAGCCTGATGAAGCTGCCGGCTTCGCTCGATATCCTGCTGGATAAACACATTGTTAAAGCTTGAGATGAAGATCAATATACCGACGGCATTCATCACGATCATCGAGACGGAAATCTCCAGTATCCGGTTCAGCACCATCTGCACCGGCACCGTAAAGCGAAGCAGCGACACCATATCGCAGACCTCCGCGAAGCATGTCAGCAGAAACAGGTCCTTATACTTCCATTTCCCCCTCTGAAAATACGGATAAAATCCCCCTCCAAGAAGACCGAAAAGCATGGTGGAAAACGCTGAGGACATGGCGAATACCCGCGGAATAGAAAAAAAATACACATAGACAGCCCCGATCAGCGAGGCATAAAGGCCGACAATCGGCCCGCCGATAAGTCCCGCCGTCATCGCACCGATCACACGGGTATTCAGACTGTAGTACCCGATATCAATTCCCGTGTAGGTAGACAATATCACAACCCCCCCGAATATCACGGACAATAACGTCTGGCTTTTAAAGCTCCTGTGCTCCTGCAGGATCAGATTCTGGATCAGGCGGAATTTGGAAACCAGGTTTGCAGCCAGTACAAGCAGGCTGATATTAAGAATCAATTCAAAAACCCATGTATTCTCCCTCATTTGCCTTCCCCCTTAAACAAAGGTAACATATTTCCTGAAAGGATACAACAACAGAAAGCACGCTCAGCGAACTTTCTATTGTTATGAACCAAAGCCCCCGCTGCAAGCAGCGGGGTAATGCCTGCAGCGCTGCTAGGCAGCGTGAAATTTAACCCTCGCGGCATTCGTCAAATATCCATGTAAACATGGCAGTTTCCCTTATTGCCGCGGGAATAAAAACGCTTCGAAGCCCCGGATACAAACAGACGCATCCGGGGCCCGAAGAGTACTAAGTATGTGTGTGTCTTTGATTAATGAATAAAACCGAATTAGTATGTAACTGTTTTCTTTCCGTTATAGATGTCGCGGTCCAGCTCTCCAAGCTTACTTGCAACCAGCATTCCCACCATAACATCCACATCCACATTCATCAGCGTACGGAACATTCCGGCAAACCAGTCGATACCGATCAATACGCCAATGCTCTCCAGCGGAAGTCCCAGCGAAGATGCAAGGAAGGTATATACGATCACAGAACCGCCCGGCACGGAGATCGTCCCCATACACATCAGACAGGACAACAGAATCGCCATACCCATCTGATATACCGACATTTCAATTCCTGTGGCCTGCGCCATGAAAAAAATCGCCGCAACATAGCACTGGGCAGCGCCGCAGCTGTTCATGGACATTGTGATCGGACCTGTAAAATCCGCCACTTTGCGGCTGACGCCAAACTTCGTAACCGCATCCTCCATCTTTGTCGGAAGGCAGATCGCGCCGGATGTAGTCGTAAGAGCCATAATAGACATTTTCGAAAATTTCTTCGGCATCTTTGCCGCATTTACCTTACACAACGCCGCGGTCAAAGGTCCGAATATCATAAACTGGATCGCATCGCCAATCAAAAGCAGCCCCAGGAATTTCAGCATCGGAATGATAATCTTTAATCCCGTGGAACCGGCAGCATTTGCCAGCAGGCAAAAAATACCGATCGGTGCGATATTCATAACAGTCTTGATAATGTTCGTAATTACTGCATTTAATCCCTGAACCCAGTCAACAATCACGCGATTGCCGCTCTGCTTCGTATAAGCGCCCATCGCAATTCCGAAAAACAATGAAAATACAATACACGGAACCATGGCACCGTCTGACATGGAGCCGAGCACATTCGTTGGTACAAAGCCCAGAAGCGTATCCTGCAAGGATGCAGACTCCACGGTCGCATTCGCGATATCCTCCGCATTTCCGAGCACAACACCCACACCCGGTTTGATGAGCATGGAGAGCGCCACGCCGAAACCTGCTGAGATCACTGTAAAAAAGATGATCCATTTGAACGTATGGAATCCCATCTTCCCTACATCCTGACCGTCCCCGCTGCCTACTGCAGCCGCGACCGCGGACATTACAAGAATGACTACCGACATCTGGATCAGGCGCAGAAAAATATCACCGATAAATTTAAAGTTTGCCGCCCACTCTCCCACAACCGCGCCAAAAAAGATACCTCCAATCGTTGCAATCAGGATCTGTGTCGTAAGAGAAACCGATAATTTTTTCTTCTTTTCTCCCATTTACTAACTCCTCCATTCGCTTTTTTCGCACATGTCCCGAGATGGCCATCTCTTAATTTCTGTGCATATTTTATCTTTTTTCATAAAAAAAGCAATAGTTTTTGTATGAAATGTAAGAATATCCGCATGAAAGGTTGCTATTTTTATCTCAGGCTGCAGGCGGCAAACAGCGCGTCCATCGCCGCCTCATATTCGGTCAGCCGGGTGGCCTTCTTGATTTTTTTCACATACTTACCCGCATCCTCAAAAAGATCCCCCAGATACACCCAAATCTCCTTCATTTTATAAAGGGTGTTCCGGTCGCCGCCGGACATCTCCCCGATGTAGCGGTCGCAGATATCGGAGAGGAATCCGCGCAAACGGTCCTTGTCGCGCCGCGGCGTACCGCCCAATTCCTCAATCAGCTCAGGATTTGCAATCAACCCCCGCCCAAGCATCACGCGCTCCATGTCAGGATATGCGAAAAGCAGCGCGCGGTACGCCTCCGGCGAGTGGATATCCCCATTGTAGCAGAGCGGAACACAAAGCCGCTTTGCCGCACCAAACGCGTCCATGCGTGCGGGATATTTGTAAAAATCCTGCTGCAGCCTTGTGTGGACGATCAGCTCCGCAACCGGGTATTTTTCATAGATTTTTAAAATCTGCTCCCACTCAGCCTCATCATTCACGCCGATACGAGTTTTTATGGAAATGTTTAAAGGACTTTTCTCGAATATTTCCGCCAGAAATGCGTCCAGTTCCTGCGGTACAGCCAGAAATCCCGCCCCGCGGTGCTTCGCCGCGACCGTTCCGGAGGGGCATCCCAGATTCAGATTTACACAGGTATATCCATAATCCTTCAGCGCCCCTGCAATCTCGAGAAACTCCTCCGTCCGATTGGATAGAATCTGAGGAATCAGCCGCATTCCCTCGTTGTGCTCCGGCAGCACATCGTTTTTCTCCCTGCTGCTTAAATGCATGCTAGCCAGAAAAGGCGTATAGTAGCATGCGATACCTCCGTAATATTTTTCGTACGTGCTCCGATAGATATAGGTCGTGATCCCCTCCATCGGCGCCATTTCAAATTCCACTTCCTGCCCGCAATCGAAAATCCGTTTTCCCGCATCCGGGCAGCTGACGCCCACCCCGGAATCAAAAGATAACCGCTCCATTCATTTCTGTCCTTCCGCACAATATTTCCTTTTCAGTATAAACTAATAGTATCTATAAAATCAATAAAAAGGAGGATTCCTTATGTACAAACAGGACCGCTGCAACTGCCAGTGCCAAAGGTACGCCATGGCAGACATTCCGATGCAGCAATGGGGCGACTTGTACGACTGGTGTACGGCGCTCTGTAACGGCACGATCTTTCCTGATCTGAATCTGGAATTCTGGGCAGCTTCCAACATGCCCTGTCCCCCGAAAAACTGCTCCTCCAAGCAGGAAGCCATGATGAATGAAATCAGTCAGGTGAGCTTCGCCCTCAACGATCTCACCCTCTATCTGGACACCCATCCCGACTGCACCCAGGGCATGGAGCTGTTCGGCCAGCTTCAGGAGCGGCGCACACAGCTTTTAGAGGAGTTCGGAAGGCTCTTCTATCCCTTAACCATCGATTCCATGCTCGGCCGTGCCGCAAACAGCGCCGGCGAGTTCAATTGGGGCGTCTGCCCTGCACCGTGGGAAGGAGGCGAGTGTAAATGTGGAACTATGAGAAACGCTTACAATTTCCAGTAAAGATCAGCAAATGCAACCCGAAGATTGCCCAGCAGATTATCAGTCAATACGGTGGACTATATTGTAATAACCTATAACTCTTTCACTCATTGCCTGCTATACGAGACATAAACAGTAATAACAGACGGCATAACGCCGCCTGTTATATTGAATACTGCTATTTGCAGATAATCGCCCGCAGAGCACTATTATAGTGCAGCGGCACCCAATATCCGGTTTTCATGCGCCCCCAGAGGTTTCCGCTTTTATTAGCAATTTCCATTAGCGTGAAAGCTGCGCCCTTTCTAAAGGAAACTTTGCCGCCCTTTTTTGTAGATTTTGCTTTGATGTGATCGGGAGCGTTTTTGTAATCAAGCTTTTTGCCCGCCGGGGATAGGCGCAGGTAACAGGGCTTTGTCGTCCGATATGTACCTCCGATCCTATAATTCAGGATCGTTTTATCCCACGTCCGCATAAATTTATCCGGCGTGCCGTAGGCGCTGCGCAGCGCGCTTGTGGTGCTGCCCCACTCCTTAAGGTATATGTGAGGCTTGTCAACCGGGCTTTTCCAGTCCCCTCCCCAGCCGAGGCCGATCTGCTTCGCAAGTGCACCAACACGCCCGAAGAAATCCCCCGCCTCATTGTAGGCACCCTTCCCGTCGTTACGGTAAAAATCAAAGGCAATGCCCCACTGGTGCTGTGAGCTGTATGTGCTGCCCTTAGCGTTTGTGACCTTGTTTCCGGGCTTTGTTCGTCCCTGCGCATAAAGCGCATCCTGTTCTGCCACCGTGCGCAGACACTCACCGATGCCGATATTTAAGCCTTTCTTTTTGCACAAAAGCTGAAGCTCGGCTATTTTAAGCTGTAACTGCGGATGCAGCTGTTTTATGTCCCTCATGGTTACTCTCCTTTCTGCCGTTCTTCCAGAGTGCCAGATGTGTTTGCCGCATCCGTAAGCCCCTCGGCAAGGATATACGCCACAACAGACGCACCGGCCATAATAAGCGCTGTTACCTGCTCGGCTGTACTTTGATTGCCACCTGCCGCGACAATCATCATGCTTACAAATGATGCGGTTGATGCCCAGAATTTGCGGCTTGTGAGTTTCCTTGTCCAATTGATTCCCTTCATGTGCTTGTCCCCCTTTACTGGTCGATTGTGATGCTCCTGACAGCATCCATGTTATAGATTCCCACCCATTTTTCACCACGCATGATGATAAAACACTTGCCGTCATACATGTAATCGGTGTACTGTTCGGGTTTCCATTCATTGTAGGTTCCGTTCATTTGTGTGATCTGGATCATACTTTTATCCTCCTCTACATGCCAATCTGTTTGAGCGCAAAGCCGATGACGCCGCCGATCAGCGCCGTGGTAACGTATCCTACCACCTTACGCCACATCTCACCGTCGCGGCTTTCCAACGCCTCAAGACGCTTGCCCTGTGCATCAATGCTTTTGAGCATGTTTTCCATGTTTGTTGCTAACCTCTCTACGGATGAAGTCAGTGCGCCGATCTGGCGTACCGTCTCCTCCAGCGCGGCAATACGCTTGTTCTGGCGGTTGTTTTCCTCTTCCAACCGCCTGTTTTCGGATTCCATGAGGTCGGCAAATACTTCATGTTCTTCTTTCCTGATGTAGCCCCCTTCCGCCAATCATTCCACCTCCCCTCTTTTTTTGGATAAAAAAAGGATGCTGCCGCACCCCTTTGCATTCCATATAAAGTTATCCCTGCTCACCTGCCGCAAACATGCCTTGCAGCTCCTTGTACTGTGTTGGTGTCAGCCGATTGCACGCTAAAAACGCATCCAGCTTGTTCTGCTGGTTCTCCCGCCAGAGATTATATGATTCGAACTCGGTTTCTCCATTTTCAAGCTGGTTGTTCCCATTGGTGATAATTTTCTTCATTACAGTGTAAATGCCCATAAAAATCACTTCCTTTCCATGCTGTGCTATATTTAATTTTAGGTTAGATCGTTTTGAAGCTCTGCCAAACAAGACTGGTATTCTATGTCAGCTGCAATCTGAGCTAGCATAAGATCCGTCTCCTCCTGTTTTGCTTCCGCAGACCGGAAGCCTTCCTGGAT
The DNA here is from genome assembly GCA_949132985.1 of uncultured Lachnospiraceae bacterium. Lineage (GTDB taxonomy): Bacteria > Bacillota > Clostridia > Lachnospirales > Lachnospiraceae > W0P33-017. Next base: position 5,822 of record CASCGD010000088.1, on the reverse strand, counting down.
AATATCTATAAATGATTTCATGAGTTTTCTCCTTTTACTAGAAATACGTATACGACCCGTTTGTGTACCAGCCACTTCCAGAGCCGGAATTTGGACTAACAGCCTGATATGCTGATTCAGTTTGAATAAAAACGTACTTACTGACAGCGGAAGTATAATCAGTTGAGTTTGTACTCACAGAGCCAATCATCTCCCCGGATGAATTGTATATTCTATTTGTAACTATGTTGCCAGTACCTCCAAGGTATCTTCTCGCATAGATGGATATCACAGCACTTATGCCTGCTACGGGGCTGTCACTTGCCGAACCGTTATTACTGCTGTTTACGGTTCCGCTTACCGAGCGTGTTTGGACATCGTGCTGCTCGCTCAATGCCGCGTATAGATCACCAAGCCATGTTTGGTTATCAAAAGGCGTCCACCAGACAGAACCTTTATCCTGTACACTTTTTGCTCCATTGTATGTTAGTGGCGTAGCATCTTTATATCCGTTATAATACGCCGCAGCTACTGCAGGTACGATGTTTAGCTCCCCATCATCAAAATATACTTTGCTGTTTGCTGCTGTAAAAAAATCGTCATCGAGAATATCCGATGAAAACAGCCATCTGAGTTTCCCACCCGTCAAATATAACTCATCCAAGACCGCCTTGTCGGTGGAACGCTTGATCGCATCCAGCGTTGTATATTGCTTCAACTGGGGTAAATTCACGCCATATTGTTTCGCAAGCAATTCCCCAACCCGGCCATCGGAATTTGCGGATATCACAGCATCTTTCCGGATCGTCGTGTCATTTACTGCATACCATGTCATCAATGCTTTGGAAAGGGCATCCTTATTCTGGAACACTCCGGAGCTTTCGCCAAACTGCTTATAATCCATGATATAGAGCAAATCATTCAGCGTTGTGTCCAGATCGCTGTTCATAGCCACCACTATTTCAGGAAAAATCACGAAACCACCTTCTTCCTAAGGTTCCGCTCTACCCCCCCCGAAAAATTTTTATCATAATTTTTATCCTCCTAATTTTTAAAGCAAATTATTTTGCAGTTCCATCAAGCAAGCCTGATATTCCTGATTAACATAGAGCTGCGCAAGGACTGTGTCAGTTTCATTTGACGACTCCGCAATTTGGTTGTTAATGGCTTTTATGCCATTTTCGATAGATTCGGATAACGCTCCTTTAAATACATCACTCATGAGTTTACGATCTCCTTTTTTAAGACGGGGTTATATAATATAACTTAGACGTTGTGGTCCCTTTTTGCTCGGCGTAATACGACCCTCTGGAATACGCAAATGGGTCCGTATAATTAGAAAAAGTATGGGGGCCGTTCATAAACACATATTTTTCCCTATAAGCATTTTGCGGGGAAGTTTGATCCCATATACTGCCAGCAAATAGAATCTGTCCAAAAACAGAATCACCGGCATAACCCATGGTCGATCCACCGCTATTATAGTTTGCTCCTGTCCAGCTAAAGCTTGCTGTCGTTTCCACTTTAAGCAGAATGGAGCCAGACGGCAGTTCGAATGATTTTGTGTCCCGGACACCTTTCGTCGCTTTGTCTGATTGATCATATCGGCCTGACGAATTACATGTCGCAGATGCATTGACAGTCGCCGTAAGGATTGAATAATCCCGGTTGCACATCTGGTATACTTTCTCTAACCACGACTGATCGTTAAAGTATTTTCCGCCCGGCTTCCAAAATGAATCCTTATTGTACAGCGTCAAGACATTATCAAGGCTTGATGCAAATTCATCCTGATAATGATTCCAGATTATTTCCGGAAAATTTGGATCGCAATCGGTACGGCCCGTATCAAAATACAGCGACTTTATTTCTGCAGGCGTCAATGAGGTTTCTGTTATAAAACCATCATTTATTAAAAATCGTAGCAGCCCATCCGTAGTATTTAATTCGTTTATAATGGCCGGGTCTTTGGAAAATTGAATTTCCCCGAGGTTTTTGTATTCCGGCAATTGAGTAAGCGATTTTAAGGATTCCCTCTTAATCAACAATTTTCCTAATCGACCATCATTGCTCGCGTATCTGATCGATTCTTTGTAATAAGAGCTGTTTACTGCATACCATGTCATATACGCTTGATGAAGCTTGTCTTTATCCAAATAAACGGGAGAATCAACCCCGTGCATTTTGTAATCCATTGCATATAGTAACTCATTAATCGGCGTGTCTGGATCACTGTTCACAGTCGTTGCTATCTCTGGAATAATCAAGATATCACCCCCGTCCTGATAAATTTACAAGGGTGCCCTACCCCCCCCGAAAAATTTTCATCATAAATATTTGTCCTCCTAATTTTTAAATCAAACTACTTTGCAGCTCTGCTAAACAAGATTGGTACTCTGCTTCAGCTACAATTTGTGCTAACATAAGATCGGCCTCCTCCTTTTCGCTTTCCGCCGATTCAAAGCCATCTTTGATTAAATCCACCAAACTTTTCATGAGTCAGGCCCCCTCCCCTGTTACAGTAAATGTAATTCCTCCATACTCCGCGCTACAATCTCCGAAAATATAAAAATCGTCCGTTGGAACGTAGCACCATATCGCATCCGTGTTTTGGTAGTATGCAGCAAACCCACCTATTCTGGCTAATTGCACGCCATTCGAATTATATGCAGTGGGATTATAAATATGGTTTTTGCCACCCGAAACACCCCCGTTATGCGATGCTACCAGACGAAGTAATACTTTCGTATTAGCTGTTGTAGCGCTGGTGATCCTGCTCATGCTGGCTGATTCGGTAAATTTTTTACTAATCGTTGCTGTCTTTCTTGCATCAAGCGAATGATTGTAAACTTTTTGAATCCAGTCATCGTTTATAAATTTTGTCCTGTATTCCGGGCCTTTGTTATAGACCAACAGGGATTTGTCTATTGCAGAAGCGTACTCATCACCTTTGTCCGTATAAAAAATATCAACCAGTGGCGATGCCACGGTTCCTTCAACAGGATTTTCAAACATAAGTAACGCTGCTCTGGACGTGTAAAACGTATCATCCAGAACCTCTTCATCAAACAGCCAGCTTAGCTTCCCTTCTTCGGTATATAATGCCTGCGCTATTTCAAGATCGTTGGAATTTTTAATTGCATCAAACGTCTTATATTCTTTCAGCTGCGGCAGATTTACGCCATACTGTTTCGCAAGCAATTCCCCAACCCGGCCATCGGAATTTGCGGATATCACAGCATCTTTCCGGATCGTCGTGTCATTTACTGCATACCATGTCATCAATGCTTTGGAAAGGGCATCCTTATTCTGGAACACTCCGGAGCTTTCGCCAAACTGCTTATAATCCATGATATAGAGCAAATCATTCAGCGTTGTGTCCGGATCGCTGTTCACAGTCGTTGCTATCTCGGGTATGATCATAAGACCACCCCCGTCCCGACAAAATTACAGAGGTGCCCTACCCCCCCCCGAAAAATTTTTGTCATAAATTTTATCCTCCTTATCCTAATTCCGCAAGAGCTACCAATAGCTCCGTATTTGCTGCTGTCTCCAAGGCCGCGCGCTCCATCTCTGTGAGGACCGGCGGCTTTATAATCCGTGGCGGGGACGCGGTTGGAAATTTTTCCTTTACCCCGTTGTCGTAAATATTTGTGGTGTAGCCGCCATCTACAATTTGTTCGATCAAATTCATCTTTCTACTCCTTATATTAATATAAGAGATGCGGTGCAGTCTGAAAATTCATAGGTATTCCCGCCAACGTATATTCCTTTGATGTTGATTATCCGGCGCCTTATTAATACTGATATCGAATTAGTAATCTCAATCGGAGCATTTAATACGATGTCTCTGCGGTCAATGGATGAGTAGCTGTCATCTTTTACCCCGGATATGAGTAATGCACCGGGGTCTACAGTCAACGCCACTGTATATGCGCCGCTGTTTGCCGGCCTGTATCCCATATCCACTAAATCTACAACATATTTTCCGCCGTCTATAACGATTGACAGGCCCGCGGTTTCTACCGCATACTCATCTCCGACATTAGGTGTCTTTAGCGGCCCTTTATAGATGGAGGCCCCCGCCAGAAATCCGTGAAAATTCTCCCGGGCATAGACTTCTACTTCGTCAACCGCTCCCCCGATCGCAGACTGGCCAAACGTCCATACCGGAGCAGCAACTTTAAAGATGCTGTGCTTCATATTCCGGTCAACCATCCCAAGGATTTTTTTGCCGCTCTCATTTTTAATAAACTCCTCCAGCGTTTGTTCCTCCGGCCATACACTCATGCTGCGCACCTCCTCTCAATACTATAAAATCTCACATCCTGCCCCAGGGCACATGCCCCTTTACTCCTTCTGTTCCTGCGCTTCATCATCCACCAGCCTTCCTGTAATAAGCTTACTGCCAATAACGGTCTTTTTCTGTGCTATCTGCACACCGCCACTGTCACAGAGTGTTTCCGTAATAGTATTGCCGTCCCGGTCGGTCGTCTTCACGTATCCATAGCCATCCGTCTCCACAATATGTGCCTTGTCGCTGATATCCGCATCCTGATCGCACAAAAATTCCGGATACCTTGCTTTCCAGCTTGACCCATAATCCTCCGCCCATACAGCCTGGCCGTCTGCATCGATCTTGATGATCTTCCCGGCATCTGTTTCAGTCGGAGCCTCAAGCCCCGGAAGAAGGTTATCTAAAACCTGACTGACTGTTTTCAAATTTTTCTGCAGCTCACTTATCCTGCCTTCTAACAACTGTATCTTAGCATCCACCTCCTCGGCCAGCGCCACCGGCCCGTGCTCATAAGACAGATAAACGATCCTGGCATTTGACACCGCAAACTGATACCGCATTAAAATTTTGCTTTCCGACATCCCATCATAAGCAGGAAAATCATCCTCTACATCAGCCAGGCTGATGGATACCATGCGCTCCGTTTCAGGCTGATCTTTTACCCGCGCATACAGACCAAACTCGCGTATGGTATAACCTTCATCCAGGTCTGCATTTGTAATTAGACTCGACAATATCAGCGTATTTCCGGTGACAGTCACATGACTGATTCCAAACTGCTGTTTCTTCGCTTTCAGGGACGTCCTTTTCTGCAACGCCTCTTCAGTTGCTTCGTCATCACTGTACTGACCGCATCCCACTTCGAGTTTTGTAAATTCAACAGGTTCACTGCGCATATTCAGAATTTGCAGATTAATTCCCTCGTTCGTAGTCACCGCTGGTTTTATCACCAACAAAAATTCTCACCTCCTTGATTCAGCGAAGCGTCCTCTTACCTGCACCCGCAGGCATAGTGTCAGATAACATGCTAAAAAATGCTTCGCACTCTGGCGTTCTACTTTATCTCACAAACGTATGTATTCGTGAACGCGCCTCCCACATACATGGCTACGCTGGCCCTGCGCATAGTCTCTATCGAATCCATGATTGATCTTACATTTTTAGCCGATGCTACGGCAGATGCAAACCGCTTCGTATTATCTTCTGTGAGTTTTGCATTAACAAGCATTTTAAAATGATAGGGCTGACCATCATACTCCTGCCATTCCATAATTTCAACCTCGCCGAACAGATCCTTGACAGCAAATTTCACAGCATCCGGTGTCCCGGCTATCGCCAGTACATTTTCATAATTTTTCAAAACGCTTCGTTTAGACGAAATGTCTGCGCCGTCATCGTACCAGGAGACTCCTATTTGCTTTGCAATTTCGTCGAGCTGATCAGCGTCCAGTTCTCCGATATATTTCCGCCACCATGCGATATAAACAGCATGAAACATCTGTTTTTTCTGTTTCGTCCATTGATCGCCAAGATCCCGCTGATCCAC
>CASCGD010000087.1 GCA_949132985.1 uncultured Lachnospiraceae bacterium | reverse complement strand
TGATCTCATACATTCGTCCTTCCTCCCGAGTTTTATGTTTGCGCGCGCCCGGATCGTGTGCTGCGTTTGCCTTGATTGTAGCAAAGCACAGCAAATTTTGCAATCGACCGGCGGTAGAGTGATCAGAAACAGAGAATGAAAAGAGAATGAAAAGAGAATGAAAAGAGAAAAACACTTGACATCCGAAGGGAAAACGACTATAGTTAGATGAAAATTTTTCGGAGAGGAGGATGGAGATGCGAGACATGACTTTGTTCAGAAAATGGCTGATGCTCGTCTGTATGCTGACAGTTGTGTTCTGCGGCTGCGAGGCGGGACCGGAAAAAAGTATTTTAGATATGGGCGGCTTCAAATCCTCCGGCTCTTCGATTCGGATGCCCCGGGCGAGGACAGAGCTTCCCGCCTTTTTGGATGGCAGGGAGTCGATGGAAGGTAACGACGAGCTGGTTGGTGAGCGCGTACATAGCAGGAGATCGGGGGTGACCGGACGTGGTTTTTCTCGGCTTCTGTTCCTTTATTGTGTGTCCGGGGGACTTTTTATCCTGTTTGCGTATTTTTCTGCCGGAGTTTTCCACAGCAGCGCATGTTCAACGTATGGACTTTTGCGCATTCTCTCATTTATTGATCAATCGGATGGACAAAAAGAGCGTCTCTTTTTGTGACGGTGAAGAAGCGGAGGCAGACTTGCACGCTTTCAGGCTTTGCGGCGCGCTTTGAACCGTTTTTCTATTTTCCCATATGAATAAAATACGAAGAGAAAAGGGGTATCTTTATGGTTGCAGAAATATTGGCGGTTGCAATCTTTTTCGTGATGTTCTTTTTTATCGTCACGGAGAAGTTTCCGCGTCATCTGGTAACGCTTGTCTGTGGAGCAGTTGTATTGGTTGCGGTGTTTGGCGTGTGCATGCGCAGCCCGCAGGCAATTTTTCATACGCTCAATTTTCACAGTATTTTCACACCGGAATTCTGGCGTGTAAGCGGTGAGTCGGCGGAGTCCTCCGGCGGCATCAACTGGGCGACGATTCTGTTCATCGCGGGGATGATGGTCATGGTAGAGGGCATGGGAATATCCGGATTTTTCCGATGGCTGTGCTTGAAGCTTGCAAAGCTGGTACATTACCGGCCGATACCGATTTTTGTCGTGTTTATGCTCATGGCGGCTGGATTGTCTATGTTTATCGACAGCATCACGGTCATTCTGTTTTTGGCTGCGGTGACGGTGGAGCTGTGCCAGCTTTTGAAGTGCAACCCGGTTCCGATGATTTTGTCTGAGATTTTCTGTGCAAATCTGGGCGGCTCTGCTACTATGTGCGGCGATCCGCCAAATATTATTATCGGGACATCACTGGGCTACGCTTTTTCGGACTTTGTCACCAATACCGGTGTGATTGCAGGCATATCGTTGTTGTTTGCGGTAGTTTATTTTTATGTGTGCTTTCGGAGGGAGCTTTCAATGTCCGAGGGGCAGAGTACGGCAGCGGATTGTCCGGAGCCGAAAACGGCGATTACGGATGGGAAGCAATTTGTATGCAGCGTTCTTATTTTCGGCGTGGCGGTTGTGCTTTTAATCACGCACGCAAGTACAGGCCTGACAGTGGCGTTTATCGGTGTGTTCGTGGCGGTACTGACATTGATCGCGCAGCGCAGATCGGCGCTTGTGCTGTTAAAAAAAGTAGATTATGAGACGCTCCTGTTTTTTACGGGACTGTTCGTGGTTGTGAGTGGCCTGGAGGAGACCGGCGTGCTGGAGTTGATCGCGGAGGGGATCAGCATGATCTGCGGCACAAATGCAAAGCTTGTCATTGCGGTCATTTTGTGGATTTCAGCGGTTGCAAGCGCGTTTGTCGACAATATCCCCTTTGCAGCGACGATGATTCCGGTGATCAAAAGCCTGGCGGCGGCGCAGGGCATGGACCTCTCTGTTTTGGCGTGGACGCTTTCCGTCGGAACCGATATCGGCGGCTCTGCGACACCTATCGGTGCATCGGCAAATGTTGTGGGTATCTCCGTGGCATCGAGGGAGGGGTATCCCATTGGATGGGGAAAATATTGCAGATATGCGGCTCCTGCCACATTGCTGGTGATTTTGATTTCTATGGTATGTATTTATGCCAGATATCTGTGACCACAGACAAGGAGGAAGGCAAATGCCTTCCGACGGCATGCCCATGAACGGAAACGGGCGTGCATTCATTATAAAAACTGCTACTTTATAATACGAGGAGGATGGGAACGATGAACAATTCACAGATGATCATATGTCTTGGAAGAGAATACGGCAGCGGTGGCCACGCCATAGCAAAAGAGCTGGCAGAGCGGCTGGGTATCAAGCTCTATGACCACAATATTTTAGACGAGATTGCTCTGGAAAAGGGAGTCGATCCAATGACGCTGCGCAAATACGATGAACAGCCCCATAAGCTGTTTTTGTCCCGGAGCGCAAAGGGGCATCACAGCTCGGCGGAGGTCAACATCGCCTATATGCAGTTTGATTATTTAAAGCGCAGGGCGGATACGGGGGAATCGTTTCTTGTGGTAGGCCGCTGTGCGGAAGGGATTTTCCAGGGCCATCCGGGAATGATTTCAATTTTTATTCTCGGAGATACGCGGGCAAAGTGCAGGCGTATCATGGAGCTTTACCACCTGACGGAGCAGGAAGCGCTGGAAAAAATGAAGCGGCATGACAATTACCGCAGGCGCTATCACAACAATTTCTGTGAGGATGCGTGGGGGGATTCACGAACGTATGACATCTGCATCAACAGCAGCTTAAAAGGGCTGGATGTGACGACGGATGTGCTGGAGGCGTACATACGGGCGCGCGCGAAATTGCAGGAGGAAGCATAAAGGACAGGGAAAAAAGGAGGCGGGGCACAAAGGCGTGGTGCAGACTGTCGCTTTTGCTGCTTGTTTTAAACGTACCGGTTTTTCTGTTCGGCTTAAGGCGTGAGAACATGATGCAGGAGTGAGGGGCGATTTTTGCGCAGCAAAATTCGGAATATCGCCCCGAATCGTTACTATGAGCGGCTTTCGAGCCGTGAATAGTAATCGGATATTTTTCCGGCGAGCGGATAGTGTAAAAATGGCTTGCAGTGGACCGATAAAGAGTGGTATCTTTATGTGGTATGGAGACAAAGGAGAAAGAGAAATGCTGCATGATCGGGATATTCGCGAGCCGTTGTTTGATTTTCTGGAGGAACGGCTCGGAAAGATACGCATTCTTGAAGAGAAAACTATGGGGCGTTCTAGAGCGGACATCGTTATGGTTCTGCCGGAGGCGCTTGCGGGCATCGAGATCAAGAGTGATGCGGACAGCTATGCGCGGCTCGCGCGGCAGGTGGCGGACTACGACCGGTATTTTGACTTCAACTATGTGGTAGTCGGTTCCACACACGGCGCACACATCCGGGCGCATGTGCCGGACTACTGGGGCGTGATTTCCGTGGAAGAGTCCTGGACGGAGCATGGCGTGCTGGATTTTTATGTGATGCGGGAGGCGGTAAAAAATCCAAACATGGAGCCGGACAAAAAGCTGCGGCTGCTCTGGAGGCCGGAGCTTGCGCACATTCAGGAGAAAAACGGCATGTTCAAATACGCCTCGGCCAGCAAGGATTTTGTGCGCAGGAAGATACTGGAGTGCGTACCGCAGGAGCTTTTGTGGAGGCAGTTTTCGGAAGAGCTGTTTGAGCGGGACTATACAGCGATCGAGCAGACGCTGGAGGCGTATCGCAGGGAGTACAGAGCCGCCGCGCGGACCGGAAAAAAGCGGAGGCGAAGGAGATAGGGCGCAGGAGCAGAGACAAAGCGGAGACGCAGAGACAAGACAAAGTTGCAGGGGATGAAGATGAAAATTGGATTTATCGGCGCAGGCCGGGTGGGCTGTGCACTGGGGAAATATCTGAAGGAAAAGGGAGCGGGATTCTCCCTGACGGGCTATTACAGCAAAAGCATTGCGTCCGCCCGCGGGGCGGCACAGTTTACGGACAGCCACTGCTATGAAACGCCGGAGGCGCTTCTTGCGGATAGCGAGGCGGTGTTTGTCACGACACCGGATGGCGCCGTCGCGTCGGTATGGAAGGAATTATGCAGATGCAAAATTCCGATGCGGGATAAGCTGCTTGTCCATTGCAGCGGTGTGCTGACGTCGAGTATTTGTGCAGATGCAGAATCTATGGGAGTCACGCAGGTCAGCCTGCACCCGCTCTATGCCATATCCGACCGGTGGGAGAGCTGTAAAGTCATTGGGAAAGCGCTTTTTACGATCGAGGGGAGCGGCCCGCGGCTGGAGGAATTTCATGAGCTGCTTTCAGCAAACGGCCTGATGCTGCAGCGGCTTAAGGCGGATAAAAAAATAACATATCACGCGGCGGCAACGACTGCATCCAATCTCATGATCGGGCTGGGGGAGCTGGCAATCAGCCTGTTGGAGGACTGTGGTTTTCAGCGTCCCTATGCGATGGCGGCACTGAGGCCTCTCATGCAGGGAAATCTGGACGCGATGATGGAAAAGGGGACGACGGAGGCTTTGACCGGGCCTGCGGAGCGGGCAGATGTGGAGACGGTGGAGCGGCATTTGCAGGCGCTTACGGGTGAGGAACGGGAAATTTACCGGCTGCTCACGAAAAAGATTGTTGCGCTTGCAGAGAAAAAACATCCCGAACGCGATTATGGTCCGTTGGAGCGTTTGCTGTAAGTCCGGCGGAACGCTCGTCGGATGCATAAGAGACGTGCGCCTGTCGGCGGATCAGGGTTTATGAACCGATCGGACACAGCCAGCGGACAGAAGATCAGGAGGAATTAGGTATGGTAAAAATTATATCGGACAGCACGTGCGATCTCTCGCCGGAGCTGGTAAAAAAGTATGAGATAGACATTCTTCCGCTGCACATATTGCTGGGGGAAGAGGAGTATGAGGACGGCAGGGACATCATGCCGGACGAGATTTTTCAGTGGTCGGATGCGAACGGGACAACGCCGAAAACCTCCGCTCCTTCTATGGAGACGACGCTGGGCGTGCTGCGTCCCTATACCGATGCGGGGACGGAATGTGTCTGCTTTTGCATTTCCGAGTCCATGTCCACCTGCGGCAACGTGATCCGCATGGCGGCGCAGGAGCTTGACGCAGAAGGACTCGTGCACGTCATAAATTCGGAAAACCTTTCCACTGGAATCGGCCTTCTGGTTATTGAGGCGGCGATTCTGGCAAAGGAGGGTAAAACGGCGGCACAGATCGTGGAACAGGTCGAGGGACTGCGTCCGCTTGTACGGGCCAGCTTTGTAGTGGACACGCTTGTGTATCTGCACCGGGGCGGCCGCTGCGGCGGGCTTGCGGCGATGCTCGGCGGTGCGCTGAAGCTCCATCCGAAGATCGTCGTGAAGGACGGTGCCATGAGCAGTACGAAAAAGTACCGCGGCAGCATTAAGGCAGTGGCGCTCTCTTACGTGAAGGACATGGAGCAGGAGCTTAGGGCGGCACGCCCCGCGCGCGTGTTTATCACCCATACCTGTGCCTCGCCTGCGGTGGTGGAGCCGGTGCGGGCCTATTTGGAAAGCATTGGCATCTTCTCGGAGATTCTGGAGACTCGGGCGGGCGGTGTGGTGAGCAGTCACTGCGGCCCGGGGACACTGGGCGTTTTGTTTATCGCCAGATCGTAGGAAGCATAACACGATTTCAATAACCTTACATTTTGCCGGTCTGCTATCCCGACAGCACAGAGGAAAAATGCTCAACGCAGCACCACTACGCCTTCGCTTTTTCCTTTGCACGCTCGAAAAAGCATCCTCACCAAAAGTGAAAGGTATTCGGCGGCATCGTTGAGTGAGGCCAACGCGGCAGATGGAAATTCAGGCAAGTCATTTGGCGAAATATGAACATGTCAGTACACTAGTACCGCACGAGTGTCGAGTCCGTCAGCGTATCGCCCTCGTAGGTGAGCTTTAGTGAGAAGAAGCGGTCGTGCTCCACCAGCTCTTTTAAAAAGATGCGGTCGCCTTCCCACAGATTTAAGGAGAGCACGTCATCCTTTGCGATCCATGCGAGTATGCCTTCCGGACAGCCGGGCAGTGTGCCCGGCTGTGCACGGGCGGTAAACAGGTGCATGTATTCGCCCTCCCACTCGTTGGAGAGGAAGGTCACGATGCCGCGAAAGCAGTAGTCGGTGAGCGTCAGACCGGTCTCTTCCCGCACCTCGCGCACAAGACATTCCTCAGGGGTCTCTGCGTCCTCAAATTTACCGCCTACACCGATCCATTTTCCGTGGTTCAGATCATTTTCTTTTTTCGTGCGGTGGAGCATCAGATATTCCCCGCGGTCGTTTTCAATGTAACATAAGGTTGTCAGCTTCATAGTTTTTCTCTTTTCATGTGGTTTGCAGTTTTCCTTGTTTCATCCGATTATTTTTTCGATTACACAATCAATTTACAATTGCTTTTCAATATACAGAGTATTTTCCGCCGCTTTGCAGAGGTATCTGTACTGTCTTATTATTTTAGCGCAGCATGCGCTAATTCGCAAGAATTCATTTAGTTATGAAAATCATGTCAGAGTATCTGATGCATAGATTCCTCAAAACAGCCCACACTGTATATCAAATCTACGGGGGAGGCAATGAAGCTGAAACGCCTGCTGCCGGCGGTGAGAGAGGTTTATTGCTTAAATTTCAAGCCGGAACAGGGGGATAACGGGTATGAGCAGGCAAAGAGCGATGATCTGCCGCCCTGTCTGGTGCAGACCGGTGAAGGGGTGATTTTCGTTGGACAATACTGGAAATTCGTGGTATGCTTATCTGGAAAATTGCGTGGTAAAGGGCGAGAAGGAGATTGGATAGATGAAGAGAAGCAGTGGTATTTTATTGCCGGTGAGCGCACTTCCGGGGAAATATGGAATCGGATGTTTTTCCAAAGAGGCATATGAGTTTGTCGATTTTCTGGAGGCGGCAGGGCAGAGGTTATGGCAGATCCTGCCGCTGGGGCAGACCAGCTACGGGGATTCGCCGTATCAGTCTTTCTCCACTTTTGCGGGCAACCCTTATTTTATCAGTCTGGAGACGTTGATTAAGGAGGGTGTGCTCACGAAGGAGGAGTGTGAGGCAGCCGATTTCGGCGAGGATCACAGGTCTATTGATTATGGGAAAATGTATAAGAGCCGCTATAAGATTTTACAGTTGGCATACGGGCGCACGGATTTAGGCACGGATGCGGACTATCGGAAGTTTTGCACACAAAATAGCTATTGGCTGGAGGATTATGCGCTGTACATGGCGATTAAGTCGGATCATGACGACATGTGCTGGAGTGAGTGGGAGGAGGACATCCGTATCCGAAAGCCGGAGGCTTTAGAGCAATATCGCAGAAAGCTGGCACAGAAGGTCGGTTTTTACAAATATTTGCAGTTCAAATTTTTCGAACAATGGGAAAAGCTGAAAGCCTACGCGAATGAAAAAGATATTCAGATCATCGGTGATATTCCGATCTACGTAGCCTTTGACAGCTCCGATGCATGGGCGAACCCGAAGCTGTTCCAGTTCGATGAGGACTGCCAGCCGATCGCTGTGGCAGGCTGTCCGCCGGATGCCTTTTCCGCTACCGGGCAGCTCTGGGGCAACCCGCTCTATGACTGGGCATATCACAAAAAGACCGGCTATGAGTGGTGGATGAAACGGATGGAGGCGTGCTGTAAGATGTACGACATTCTGCGCATCGACCACTTCCGCGGCTTCGATGAGTATTATGCGATCCCTGCGGATGAAGAAACGGCGGAGTTTGGCAAATGGGAGCAGGGGCCGGGTTACGGGCTGTTTGAGGCTATTGAGAAAAAGCTTGGGCGGTTGAATATCATCGTGGAGGATCTGGGCTTTATCACGGATTCGGTGCGCAGGCTGGTGGCAAAGACCGGCTGGCCGAATATGAAGGTGCTGGAGTTTGCGTTTGATTCGCGTGACAGTGCAGGAGTGAGCGAGTACATTCCGTATCTGTATGAAAAAAACTGTGTGGTCTACACGGGGACTCACGATAACGAGACGCTGCTCGGATGGCTGGACAATATCAGTAAAGATGACCGGAGCATGGTGGAGACGTATCTGGATGAGAAGGGAGCCGACAAAAAGCGGCTGGTTCGTTCCATGATCGTTCTCGCATTGTCCTCCGTGGCGGATCGCTGTGTGATTCCGATGCAGGATTATCTGTGCCTTGGCAATGAGGCGCGCATGAACGAACCTTCCACCCTGGGCAAAAACTGGAAATGGCGTCTGAGCCAGGCACAGATGACGGAAAAGCTGGCGAAGGAAATTTGTGAATTGAGTACGATCTACGGGCGGGCGAAAATTAAGAAAAAAAAGAAAAAAGCGGAAAAATAGGAGCAATATTTTGCATGCGACCCCATTTTTTGGGACATACCTTTCGTATAAGTATAGTGTTGGTTGATGATTCAAATGGAAGGAGGTCGCCGCAGATGCCCACAGTTGACACACAGATTAATTTGCTGCAGAAATACAGCAGCCTGATCATCAGACAGGTCAGCCGCCTGAAGCAGAACGGATTGGACAACCGGCAGATTGCGGATGACGTTCTGATTCCGCTCTCAGAGGTGGAAGAGATACTGGCTTTTTTGTGAGCAGGGAAAAGCATTGAAAAATAAGAGTGGGCTGCCGCGTGACGCGGCAGCTTTTTTAAAGTATTTTTTGGAAAATGTGGTTCACATAATAATGGGAATATGGTATAATACGAACACTTGGCGGAGTAATACCTGGCCACTTAGGGAATACGAGGCGGAGGCGAAGTATGAGGTTCGTGGACATGGTATCATTCCACACACTGGTTTTACGAATGTTTTCTTCATTATGGAAGCAGACGATACCAGAAATACTAGAATTTAGAAATTGTGGTGGTTAAAAATGACATCGAATAGTAAAAGAAATAAAGTTTTATTGACAGTTTTTGGAATTTTGCTGGCGGTTATTATCGTTTTAGCGGCAGTTTTTCTCCTTCGGGCCAATCATTACAGGACGCACTTTTTCCCGGGAACGATCATGAGCGGCGTGGATGTCTCGGAGCTTACCGCGGAGGATGCAACCGAGAAGGTGGGGCGCTTTGTGTCGGACTATCTGCTGACGATCAACACGAGGGACGATGCGAAATATCATATCGATGGGCCATCCATCGGGTATGCCTATGTGCCCAACGGTGAGATCGAGCAGATTCTGGAGGCGCAGAATGAGTATGACTGGCTGGGTCAGAGAAAGAGTGTGGATGCCCACGAGATCGATCTCTCAACGACGTATGACGCAAAGCTTTTAGAAAATGTGCTTGCGGATCTTGATTTTATGAAAGAGGAAAACATGACCGCCCCGGAGGATGCAAAGATTGCGTGGGTGGATGACGGCTATGAGATTGTGCCGGAGGTTATGGGTACGACGCTCAAATTTAAGAAAGTGCTAAAGCTTGTGACCAATGCAGTGGAAAACGGGGAGACGGAGCTTACATTGGATGATTACTATGTAGATCCCGAGATCCGTTCGGACGACAAAAAGCTCAATGCGTGCATGGACAAGATCAGCAACTATTTCGGGACGAGCATCACCTATACCTTCGGAAAGCAGGAGCCTTACGAGCTGTCAAACGAGACCATTCAGTCGTGGCTTGCGGTGAGCGAGGATTATGAGGTGCATGTGGACGACGAAAAAGTGACGAACTTTGTTCAGCAGATGGCCAGCACCTACAACACTTACGGCGATGTCAGGGAATTTCAGACATCCAACGGCGACAAGGTGAAGATCGGCGGCGGTGATTATGGCTGGGTCATTGACAAGGAAAAGGAAAAGGCGCAGATCTATGAGGATCTGGAGAAGGGCGGAAGCATTTCCCGCGATCCGATTTACTCGCAGACTGCAAAAAAGCATGGCGCCAACGATATCGGCTCTACCTATGTGGAAATCGACTATACGAACCAGCATCTGTGGTTTTATAAAAAGGGTGAGCTTGTGGCGGAGACGGACATTGTGTCCGGAAACTTAAACCGCAACAACGGTTCACCGGACGGTGTATACAAGATTGTTTACAAGCAGCGGAATGCGACTCTGATCGGGGAGGGATATTCTTCGCCGGTGGACTTTTTTATGCCCTTTGCCTACAATGTGGGACTTCACGATGCCTCATGGCGCAACAAATTTGGCGAGCAGATCTATCTGACCTCCGGTTCCCATGGCTGTATCAATATGCCAAGAGACGTGGCGAAGAAGGTTTATGAATCCATCGAGATCGGCACTCCGGTGATTGCGTATTATCGGGAAAAGGTGTATCTGACGGCGGAGAATGCACAGATTTCCAATGCCTGGTCTTACATTGATGAAAAGGAGTGGAAGAAGCTCAGGAAAAAGGACCCGACGGCGGTAAATCCGAAGCCTGACAGGTAGTGCAATACCCAGCAGTAAGCGTAAATAAAAATTTTGCATTAGCTATTATGTTTCGTTAAAAGTTACCGATACAAAAAACAGGTATAAAAAATTTGTCATATGGCAGATGATGAAAGGATGATTATTTGGATCATGAGTATATCACGGGTCATTTGGCAAAAGTAAAGATCAGGGAGGTTTTGTATGAAGGTAACAGGAATAAACAGCGCGGACCTGGTGAGTTCGCTTTATGATTTCACTACAAACGGCGGAAAAAAGAAAGACAGTAATTCCATCGAAAGCCTGCTGTCTGCAAATATAACCGCAAATAATCCGGCAATGGCGCGGCTCGCAGGAAAATCTGCAAAGCAGGAGCACTATGTGCAGGCGTTGTCGGCAGCGGACTGCTCTGATATATTTCTCAGGGATCTGAACGATGCAAAGAAGAGTGTGTTTGTGAAGGCGGCGGATACGGAGGATCCTAAGGAGCGCGAGGAGTATCAGGCACAGGCAGTGAATGACGTGGCGGGTTTGCTAAATTCCTATAACACGATGGTTTCGAGCCTGTCAGAGGCCGGCGGGAAAACAAACAAGAATTTCCTGTTTGAGCTGAATCAGCTCATGGATGATTACAAGGATGAGTTGAAGGAGTTTGGCATCTCAAGGCGGGAGGACGGGACGTTGGCGTTGGATGTGCAGACGCTGGCCGATGCGGATCTCGATGCGCTGGCCGATGTGTTCGGGCCGGAGGCGGACTTTGCCGAGACGCTGGGAGGTCAGCTCACCGCCATTGCGGAAAAGACGGCGTCTACGGTTGACGCACTGCAGATTTATAGCACTGCCTACAGCAACAGCGGCAGCTATAGCCAGTACGAGTATCTGAAGGGAATTTATGATATTAAAGCATAGGATTTTAAAGAGGGGGCTGGAAGCAGCCCTCTTTATTTCCGCGAGCAATGAGGAAAATAGCCATGTTTACATGGATATTTGACGAATGCCGCGAGGGTTTAATACTCCGCTGCTCTGCAGCGTCGCAAGCTTGATACCCCGTTGCTTGCAGCGGGGTATTTGATTTCCGCGAGCAACGAGTCAAGCAGGGAGCTGTCGCACTAAGAAACATGATACAAGATATCGTTCGTTTCAACCATTCTTTTATACGATATCTTGTATATGCTTTGCTTAGTGCGACAGCTCCATCTGCCATTATGTTAGATTTTCTGCTGACTGAGGTGTCCCAACCTCGATCAGATTGCCGTCAGGGTCATAAAACCGGATGACCTTCTGGCCCCGGGAATGGGTTATGAGCCGGTTGACGTACTCGGTGGAGGGGTAGTGTGTTTCAAGCTTCCGAATAAATCCCTCCAAATCCGACTCCTCAAAATACAGCTCGCAGGCATTGTTTTTCGGGATGATATCTTTCCCAAGAAAGCTTTTCCAGATGTTTTCATCCTGGAGCACCAGGCCCTCCGTCAGAATCATATTGCCGTCATTGTCGAGGATTGGATGAAGGCCAAACAGATCGTGGTAAAACTGCCTGGATTTTTCAATGTCCTTTACGGTGATCAATACGTTTTTCAGTTTCATAACATCCTCATCTCCAAATTACATGTGTCTCGTAATTGTTTCGTGCCCTCAAAGCTGAGATGCAAAAATTTCTCTTCCAAAATCGAATGCCTCAGAACAGCCCCGTGATCTTCCCGTCGGCTGTCACGTCGATGCCGTATGCTGCGGGGGTTTTGCCTAGTCCCGGCATCGTCATGATCGCACCGGTGATGGCAACGATAAAGCCTGCACCTGCATTGACGTAAACCTCCCGGACGCTGATGCAAAAATTCGTGGGACGTCCCAGCTTTGTCTGATCGTCGGAGAGGGAGTACTGGGTCTTTGCAATGCATACCGGAAGATTCTCAAATCCGAGGTCGGTGAGCTTCTTTAAAGTGCGTGCGGCGGCAGGCGCGAAGGTTACGCCGTCGGCGCCGTAAATCTCTTTTGCCACAGTCTCGATTTTTTCCTTCAGAGGAAGCTCGTCGGGATAGAGCGGGGAAAATTCGGACTGCTTTTCCTCCAGCGTCTTTAGTACCTTCTCGGCGAGAGCAATGCCGCCTTCTGCACCCTTTTCCCACACCTCAGAGAGCGCAAACTCGCAGCCGTGCTTTTCGCAGAAATCTTTGATAAATGTGTGTTCAGCGGGGGTGTCAGTGACAAAGGAGTTTAAGGTCACGACAATGGGCACCCCGTATTTCTGCAGATTTTCAATATGCTTTTCCAGGTTGCAGATGCCCCTTGCAAGGGCGTCCGGATTTTCAGCGGCAAGATCCGCCTTTGCCACGCCGCCGTTGTATTTTAAAGCGCGGACGGTGGCTACGAGGACGACGGCGTCAGGCTTTAAGCCAGCCATGCGGCACTTGATGTCAAAAAATTTTTCTGCGCCCAGATCTGCGCCAAAGCCTGCCTCTGTCACAACGATATCAGCCAGCTTTAAGGCAGTCTTTGTGGCCCGGACGCTGTTGCAGCCGTGAGCGATGTTGGCGAAGGGACCGCCGTGGACAATGGCACCGGTGTGGGTTAAGGTCTGGATGAGGTTTGGCTTCATGGCATCCTTTAAGAGGGCCGCCATTGCTCCCACTGCCTGCAATTGGCCTGCGGTGACGGGATTGCCTTCATAGTCGTAGGCGACAATGATTTTTGCCAGGCGCGTCTTCAGATCCGCCATATCTTCGGCAAGGCAGAGGATCGCCATGATCTCGGTGGCTACGGTGATGACAAAGTGGTCTTCCCGCACGAACCCGTCCGCCTTTGCGCCCAGTCCCACAACGATGTTGCGCAGTGCCCGGTCGTTCATGTCAAGGCAGCGTTTCCAGACGATCTGGCGGGTATCGATGCCAAGCTCGTTTCCCTGCTGGATGTGGTTGTCAAGCAGGGCGGCCAGCAGATTGTTTGCGGAGGTGATGGCGTGGAAATCCCCGGTAAAGTGCAGGTTTAAGTCCTCCATGGGAACGACCTGCGCATAGCCGCCTCCCGCGGCGCCGCCCTTGATGCCGAAGCACGGTCCAAGAGAAGGCTCCCGCAGCGCGAGAATTGCGTTTTTGCCCATATAGCCAAGGGCTTCGCCCAGGCCGACGCTGGTGGTCGTCTTTCCCTCGCCGGCGGGGGTGGGATTGATGGCGGTCACAAGGACGAGCTTTCCGTCTTTTTTCTCCCTGATTTTTTCCAGAAGCTCATCCGAGAGCTTTGCCTTGTACTTTCCATATAATTCCAGATCATCCTCCGAGATGCCGTAGGGCTTTGCGACCTCGGTGATGTGCAGCATTTCGGCTTCCTGTGCGATTTCAATATCTGTTTTCATAGGCAGATTCCTTCCTTTCCGTATGCATAATTTTAAAAAAGGGCAGCCTTCCAAAACCTTTTTTTGAAAAGCTGCCCAGACGGTCGGCATAAACAATGCTGCGAAACGGTAGCAGTAAAATATCTGAACCGCTGCATTCAGCCACACTGTGTTCATTCACGTATCCGTCAGTGGCTGTACTCTACAAGTACCATATTTGGGGAGGGAATGTCAAGGGTTTTCTCGATTTTATTGTTATGTGGTGTAACAGTTCAGCCCTCATATAGTCAAAAGGGAGAATTTGAAAAAATTTTTTCCG